>CAZKPI010000371.1:0-5501 GCA_964554555.1 uncultured bacterium | reverse complement strand
TCCGGAGCGGCAAGGAACCGCCTGTGGTCGGCCAGAAGGTGCCGGCGGGCCGGGTTCTGGGGATCATCAAGGGCATCAGCGTCCAGGACCAGGTGGTGGCCCCCCGGGAAGGGAAGATCCTGGAGGTCGGCATCAAGGACGGCGAGATCGTCGAGTTCGGCCGGATCCTGTTCACCCTGGGCCCCGTCGGCGACGACGGGAAGTAACCGGAGGAGGCGCACCCCATGTTCAAGAAGATCCTCATTGCCAATCGCGGCGAGATCGCCGTCCGGATCATCCGGACCTGCCGGCGCCTGGGCGTTGGCACCGTGGCCGTCTATTCCGAGGCCGACCGCGAAGCTCTCCACGTGCAGATGGCCGACGAGGCCTACTGCATCGGGCCGGCCCGGGCCGACCTGTCGTATCTGAATATTCCCAATCTGTTGTCTCTGGCCCAGGCCACGAAGTGCGAAGGCATCCATCCGGGGTACGGGTTTCTCGCCGAGAACCGCAATTTCGCTGAGATCACGGCCAAGTGCGGCTTCGTCTTCATCGGGCCGCCGCCGGCGGCGATCGGCCGCATGGGCCAGAAATCGGTGGCCCGCGACCTGATGCAGAGGTCAGGGGTACCGGTCATGCCCGGTTCGACCGGCAGTCTGGAGGACGTGGCGGAGGCGGCCCGGGTCGCCCGCGAGGTGGGCTACCCGGTGCTGGTGAAGGCCTCGGCCGGCGGCGGCGGGAAGGGGATGCGCCTGGTCGAGAGCGAGAGCGAGTTCGAATCGATGTTCAACATGGCCCGGGCCGAGGCCCAGGCGGCCTTCGGCGACGGCCGGGTCTACGTCGAGAAGTTCCTGCGCCAGCCGCGCCATATCGAGATCCAGGTGTTCGGCGACAACCACGGGCAGGTGATCGCTCTGGGCGAGCGCGAATGCTCCATCCAGCGGCGGCACCAGAAGCTGATCGAGGAAGCCCCTTCCCCGGTTCTGACCCGCGAACTGCGCCAGCAGATGATGGAGACCGCGGTGCGGGCGGCGAAGGCCATCGAATACCGGAATGCGGGCACCATTGAGTTTCTGTTGTCCCAGGAGGGGAAATTCTACTTCATGGAAATGAACACCCGCCTGCAGGTCGAGCACCCGGTGACCGAAATGGTCTACGGGTACGATCTGGTGGAACAGCAGTTGCGCATTGCGGCTGGCGAGCCGCTGTCGATTCGCCAGGAAGACGTGGTGCCGCGCGGGTGGGCGATCGAGTGCCGGATCAACGCCGAGGACGTTCAGCACGGGTTCGCGCCCTGCCCGGGCCGGATCCACGAGTACCTGCCGCCGGGCGGGCCCTGGGTCCGGGTCGATTCCGCCGCCTATCCCGGATATCTGGTCAGCCCGAACTACGACTCGATGGTGGCCAAGCTGATCGTCTGGGGCCCCGACCGCACCTCCGCCCTGGACCGGATGGAAGCGGCCCTGCGGGAGTATGTCATCCGGGGCATTGCCACGACCATCCCCCTGCACCGTCTGGTGATGAAGCATCCTGACTTCCGCTCCGGGAATTTCTCGACCGGGTTCGTGCCGCAGTATCTCGACGCCCTGCTCGAAGCGCTCCGCCGGGAACAGCCGGCCGAGACGCCGCCGGCCGAATCGAAGGCGATGGCGGCCGGGGCCTGACCCCGGCTCGGGAAGGGGCAGGCTCACCATGAAGCGACCGTTCGCGGCCGCCCAGGCCGCGGGAAAGATCCTGTCGGTCGGGGAGCTGACGGCGCGCATCAAGGGACTGCTCGAGGAGGATGAGGTCCTGTCCGGGGTCTGGGTGCAGGGCGAGATCTCCAATCTGGTGAAAGCGGCCTCGGGCCACGCCTATTTCACGCTGAAGGACGACAAGGCGGTGGTCAAAGCCGCTTTGTGGGCCGGGGTGAGGCGTCAGATCAAGACCGAGTTCAAGAACGGCGACAAGGTCGCTGTCTGCGGGAGCGTGTCGGTCTACGAGCCGCGGGGCGAGTACCAGATCATCGTGTCCGACCTGCGGCCGGCGGGCATCGGGGCACTCTATGAGGCGTTCGAGAAGCTGAAGCGGAAGCTGGAGGCCGAGGGGCTGTTCGACCCGGCGCGCAAGCTGGCCTTGCCGTTTTTACCGCGGGGCGTGGGGATCCTCACCTCTCCGAAGGGGGCGGTGGTGCAGGACATCTTCCGCGTGGTGCGGCGGCGGTTCCCCAACATGCCGCTCTATCTTGTGCCGGCCAAGGTGCAGGGCGAGGGGGCGGTGGACGAGGTGGTGGCGGGCATCCGTCTGCTCGACGCCGACCCGCGCGTTGACGTGATCATCGTGGCGCGAGGCGGGGGCAGTCTGGAGGACCTGTGGACGTTCAACGAGGAGGCGGTCTGCCGGGCCATCGCGGCGGCGGTCAAGCCGGTGGTGTCGGCGGTCGGGCACGAGACCGACACGACGATCGCCGACTTCGTGGCCGACCGGCGGGCGGCCACCCCCTCGGTGGCCGGTGAGCTGGTGGTGCCGGTCAAGGACGACCTCGTGCGGCGGATCCAGGACCGGACCGGCCGGCTGAACCGGGCGATGGAGACGGCGCTGGCCCTGGCGCGGCAGAGGCTGAGGAAAGCCGAGGCCTGCCGGTTCCTGCAGAAGCCGGCGCAGTTGATCGCCGAACGGCGGCTGAAGGTGCTGAACCTGGCGCGCGACGTGGAACTGCTGGCGGCCCGGCGGTTCGAGATGCGCCGGCACGGGTTCCAGGTGCTGGCCGCCCGGCTGACGGCCCTGAACCCGCGTTCCCTGCTGAGGCGGGGTTTCATCATGGCTACCGACGGGTCCGGGACGGTGGTCTCCTCGGTCCGGCACCTGCGCGCGGGCCAGTCTCTGCAGTTGTCCTTCGTCGACGGCCGGGCCGGGGCCCGCGTGGAAGAACCCATCGAATGCCAGGAGGAACCGTCATGAGTCCGAAGTTTTCCGCCCAGGACCTGGAGGCGTTGACCGCCCTGACCCCCGAGCAGATTGGAGGGATGGGCTACGAGGCGGCCATGGCGCGCCTGGAGCAGGTGGTGGAGGCCCTGGAACAGGAGGGGACCCCTCTGCAGATGGGCCTGAAACTGTATGAGGTCGGCAGTGCGCTGAGCAAGCGGTGCGGTGCTGTGCTCGACGCCACCGAGGCCCGGATGGTCCAGATCCGCGGGGATCTCGAGAACCGGAAGGAAGAGCCGTTCGACCCCGGGAAGGACGGGCGCTGATGCCGGCGCCGGCGGGCGGGGGCGATTCGCCGTTCGCCCGGTTCCTGGAAGAGGGCCGGGCCAGGGTCGATGCCGCGCTGTCCGTCTGGCTGGCTGAGGAGGCAGGCATCCCGGACGACCTGCGGCGGGCCATGACCTACAGTGTGGCGGCCGGGGGGAAGCGGATCCGGCCCCAGCTCTGCCTGATGGTGGCCGAGGGCCTGGGGGCCTCGGGAGAGGGGCTGTTGCGGGCCGCGGCGGCGTTCGAACTGCTCCACACCTATTCCCTCATCCACGACGATCTGCCCGCGCTCGACAACGACGACCTGCGCCGCGGCAAGCCGACCTGTCACAAGGCGTTTTCCGAAGCGACCGCGATCCTGGCCGGCGATGCTCTGCAGGCCCTGGCCTTCGACTGGCTGGCCGGGGCGTCGGCGCGGGGCCTGCCGCCGGACAGGGTTCTCGAGGCGGTGCGGGTGTTCGCCCGGGCCGCGGGGCCGTCGGGCATGGTTGGGGGGCAGGCCCTGGACATGGCCGCCGAAGGCCGTTCCCTGACCATGGTTGAACTGCAGGCGATCCATCGCGGCAAGACCGGGGCTTTGCTGGCGGCGGCGGTCGAGGTGGGGGCGGTTTTGGCCGGCGCGGCGGGCCGGGAGAGGGACCTTCTGCGGGCCTGGGGCGAGCAGATCGGTCTGTTGTTCCAGATCGTCGACGACATCCTCGATGTGGTCGGGGACGCGGCGGCCCTGGGGAAGACCCCGGGCAAGGACGCGCGCACCGGGAAGGTGACCTACCCCTCGCTGGTTGGCCTCGACGAGGCACGCCGGCTGGCCCGCGCCGTCCACGACGAAGCCCTGGCCCTGGCGGCGCGTCTGCCCCGGCCGGTGCCGCGGCTCGCCGAGATGACCTCGTTTCTGCTGGAACGCACCTGCTGACGATGGCTGGCCCCTTTGAAGCCCATTCCCGCCCTGGTCCGGCCGCCCCGGCGGTCACGGCGCTGATCGTGGCGGGGGGAATGGGCCAACGCATGAACAGCCCTCTGCCCAAACAATTCCTGACCCTGCGGGGGAAGCCCGTGGTGCAGTGGGCCCTGGAGCGGTTCGCGGGCCTGCCCGCGGTGACCGACCTGGTGCTGGTTCTGCCCGCCGACTGGCTTGCGGAGGGCCGGGCCCGACTGGCGGGGTTCGCGCCCGCCCAGCCGTTCCGCCTGGTGGCGGGGGGCGAGCGGCGGCAGGATTCGGTGGCGGCGGGATTGGCGGCCATCGGGCACGATGGCTGGGTGGCCGTGCACGACGGAGCCCGCCCGGCGGTTCCCGCCGAGGTGGCGGCGGCGGCGATCGCGGCGGCCCTGCGGCTGGGCAACGCGGTGTGCGCGGTGCCGGCGGCCGACACCCTGGTCGAGGCCGAGGGGGGGGTGGTGCAGGGGGACGTGCCGCGGGACCGGGTGTTCCAGGTGCAGACGCCGCAGGTCTTTCCGGTGCCCCTGTTGCGGCAGGCGCTTGCGGCCGCCCGGCGGGACGGGGTGGCGGGGACAGACGACGCGGGACTGGTGCGGCGCCTGGGCGTTCCCATCCACCTGGTGCCCGGATCGGCGCGGAACCTGAAAGTCACCCGGCCCGAGGACCTCGCCATCCTGGATGCCCTCCTCTGAGGCGCTTCCCGTCCGGCCGGCAGAGGCATTGACTTCCCGGCGATCCGGATGGTACGCTGGGTTCGCGCCACCCCGCCCCGAGGAGAGGATGCGATGAAGAAGACCCTGATCGTCCAGGCCCACGCCAAGATCAACATCGGGCTGTGGGTGAAGGAGCGCCGCCCCGACGGCTACCACGAGATTGCCAGCCTGATGCAGTCGATCTCCCTGGCCGACACCATCACCATTCACGAGGTGAAGGAGCCGGGGCTCCGCATCGAATGCAGTCATCCGCAGGTGCCGCTGGGTCCCGACAACCTGGTCCACAAGGCCGCGAAGATCGTGCTGGAGCATTTCCGACTGCCGGCCAACCACCTGTTCCAGATCGCGAAGGCGATCCCGGTGGCGGCGGGCCTGGCTGGCGGGAGTTCCGATGCGGCGGCGGCCATGCTTGGCCTGGTGCGGATGTATGACCAGCCGATCACCGTCCCCCAGCTCATGGACCTGGCCCTGAAGGTGGGCTCCGACGTCCCCTTCGTTCTGCATGGGGGCCTGGCCCTGGCCACCGGGCGGGGCGAGAATCTCGTGTTCCACGATCCGCCCCGGCCCCCCATGAGCGTGGTGGTGGCCGTCCCCAAGGGGGTGCAGGTCTCGACGAAGTGGGCCTACGAGAACTTCCAGCC
>CAZKPI010000370.1:0-5509 GCA_964554555.1 uncultured bacterium | reverse complement strand
AAATGGATGAGTAGTGGCGGGGAAAACGTTCTGCGTCAGGGCAACGCCGCCCGGCCAGCGGCCGTCCCGAAAGCCGTGCGAGTGAAGGGCGGGGTTTGGCGCCGGAGCGGTGTCGCGGCCAGTTTTGCCCGCAAAGGCCGGCGGGGCCTCGGGCAGAGGCCCCGCCGGCGTTGGGGTAGTGGGAAGAACCGGCTCAGGAGCCGGTGGTGAAGGTGCGGGTGATGTCGGTGGTGAGCTTGACGGTCGATTTGTCGGCGCGGGTGAGCGAGTTGCCTGCCTTGAGGGTGACTTTATAAGGCTGGTTGGCCCGCAGTTTGTGGGTCGCATCACCGACCACCACCACGGTCAGCACCGTCTTGCCGCTTTCGGTCGCGGCGGTGACCGTGAACAGCCCGGAATTGCTGGTGCTGTTCAGGGTGAAGGACACGTTGGTGGCGGTGTTGAGGGCGGCGATGTCCCAGGTGGTGGTGGCGTTGGCGACGGTGGTGTTGAAATACACCTTGAAGGTCGTGCCGCTGTACGGGACATCGGTCGAACTGGCGGTCAGGGTGAGCCAGTCGGCGCCCTTCTGGTAGGTGATCTTTTCGACGTAGAGCAGGTCGCTGGCGGTGGTGATCGGGCTGGTGACCCCCGTCACGTAACTGCTTCCCGCCGTGATCGTGTAGGTGATGCCGCCGTCGGCGTTCGTCGACAGGGTGATGGTGACGCTGTTGGGGGTGGGGATCGTCGAGGTGGTGGCCGCCAGGTCGTTGCCCACCAGGCCGGCGAGAGTCAGGATCGTCTGCCCTCCTTCGATCAGCTGGACGTTGGAGATGACCTTGGTGGATTCGGTCCAGGCACTGCCGAGGGTCGACTTGGCCAGGACAAGACTGAAAACGAGGGTGACCGACCCGTCGGTGTTGGTCGTGTAGGAGGTGGGGGCGTAATCGACCGAGCCGATGCGGAGGGCGAACTCACGCCAGAAGGTGGCGCCGCGCCGGCTGGCTGTGCTCACCGACCCTGCCGGGAGGACGACGTTCTGGGTGACCGCGACGTTGCTGGTGGTGACGGTGGTGGGAACCACGGGGGCGATGGGGTCGTCGTCGCCGTTGCCGCAACCGGTCAGGGCCAGGAGCGAAACCACGAGCAGGGCCAGGGCGGAAAAGCGGGTCATGGCTGAATCCTCCGATGCAGATGGTTCCCCCCATTATACACCACCCGCATGCCGTTGACTTTGGCCGGCGGGGAATCCTATGATGAAATCGCCAATCCGCCCGCGGGCGGACCCGTTTGACGGGAGGTCGGGCCGTTTGGCCCGCCGCAGGCAGTACAGCGAGAAGGAGAAGAAACACCCATGAAACGCCAGTCCATCCGGTTTTTGCTCGTCGCCGGCGTGTTGTGCCAGGCCCTCCTGCTTGGGCCCGCGTTCGGCGCCCTGGTCGACCTGGTTCCCGTCGAGGCCCAGTTTGTCATGCAGATCAACATGGCCAAAGTCGCCAACCTCGACGTGACCCAGAAGCTGTTCGATCAGTTCGGGGCCACCCAGGCCGACGCCGAGAAAGCGATGAAGGAGTTCATCGAGAAGACCGGGATCGACCCCAAGAAGAACCTCAAGTCGATCGTGCTCTTTTTGACCGCCCTGACCGACAGCAAGACCGGCCAGCCGGTGCCGGGCATCCTGTTCGAGGGTGATTACGACACCGCCCATATCCTCGAACTGCTGAAGGCCGACAAGGATCTGGCCGACCAGCTGGTCATGGAGAAGGTCGAAGGCTTCGACGCCGTCAGGAGCAAAAAGGCCGAGACGGGCACCAGCGTGTTCCTCGACAAGAACACCATCCTGATCGCCAATGGCGACATCATCAAGAGCGTGATCCAGGTCAAGGGCGGGAAGGCCAAGGGCCTGATGGCCAATCCCACCTTCGCCAAGGTCGTCAAGCAGGCCAATCCCGAAGTGGGCCTGTGGGGCGGGGTCGTCGTCTCCCCGCAGTGGGTGAAGGAAGCCGCCGACAACCCGGTGAGCGCCAACTTCGGGGCGGTGAAAGCCGTCCTGTTCACCCTCAGCTATGACAAGAACTTCGCTTTCGAGCTGGCCGGCGAGGTCGAGAAGAAGGAAGAGACCGCCAAAGTGAAGGAAGCCCTGAAGAACACCATCGACGCCATGGCCGCCTGGGCCGGCGATGTCCCCGACGTGGCGAAGGCCCTCAAGGGCGCGGTGATCGACGGGGCCGAGACCACCGCCAAGCTGACCCTCGCCATGGAGAAGCCCGCCCTCGACGAGCTGATCAAGAAGGTGCAGGCCCAGCTGAACCAGCCTGCCAAGGAGCCGGCCCCCGCCCAGGGGAAGTGACCGCCGGTCCTTTCAGGATCCCGAAGTAACGAGCCGGGGCGGGTCTGCGGCCTGCCCCGGCTCACTGCTGTCAGCCCGGCTGTTTCTCAGCCCGGCCGTTTCTGGCCGGAGCGCCATTTGGCCCGCAGGACCTGGACCACGAAGCCGGGAATGCGGGCGATGCGGTCGAGGCGGGAAGGCTCCTTCCAGAGGCGGAACAGCCATTCCAGGGCGAATCTCTGCATCAGGACGGGGGCCCGGGGAACCTGGCCCGACAGCACGTCGAAGCTTCCCCCCACCCCGATCGCCACGACCGGCCGGTTCCAGGCCCCCTCGCGCAGGAGGTTGATGAACTCCTCCTGACGCGGCACGCCCATGGCCACGAAGACGAGGGCGGGGCCGGCCTGCCGAACCTCGGACAGGGCTTGCCGTTCCTCGGCCGAGCCGGCGGCGAAGTAGCCATGCCGGGCGCCGGCCACCCGCAGGCCGGGGAACCGGCCCGCCAGGGTGTCGGCGGCCGCCCGGGCGATGCCGGGCCGGGCCCCCAGGAAAAAGACCGGCCATCCCTCGCGGGCGGCGCGGGCGGAGAGGTCCTGCACCAGGGCCACCCCGGGGACCCGGCCCGGCAGAGGCGACCCCAGGAAATCGGCGGCCCAGACGATGCCTGCCCCATCCGGCACGGTCAGGGAGGCCTTTTCGAGCAGGCGGGCGAAGGCGGGGTCGCGCCGGGCCCGCAGGACAGCCAGCGAGTCGGCGGTCACCACATGATGGAAGGCCGGCGGTCCGGCCAGCCAGGCCGCGATCCGGTCGGGGACGAGGTCGGGGCTGACGGGGTCGATGGCCACCCCGAGGATGCGGACCCGTTCCCGGCTGATGTCGCGGCGCGGCACGCGGCGGGCGAAGGTGCGCCAGAAGCCGGCCACCGTTCCCGCGAGCAGAACCAGCAGGGAGAGCCACGCCCATCCCGGGGCGCTGACCACCCACAGGAGGACGACGAAGTTGGCGGCCAAAAACACCAGCGTCGAGTGCAGGACGACGCTTTCGCGCGTCAGGGTCCAGGACCGGTTCCCCTGGCGCCCGGCGGGGTCGTTCTGATACAGCTCGTTGCCCAGGTAGGATGCGACGATGAGGGCGCAGACGGCGGCGACGGGGAAGAGAGTGGCCATGGCCGGTACCAGCAGGCCGAACAGCAGAAGGGTCTTGGAACGTCCCAGCAGGGAGACCCCGGCCAGGAGGGCCCCGAGGGCGAACAGGCCGCTGTGGCCCAGGTGGCGCATTTTGCCCAGGCCGAACCACAGGCCCAGCATGGCCAGGGGGGGAAGGATCAGCGGGAAGGTGAACAGGGCCGCCCAGGGCGGGGTGGACAGCTGGGTGGGGAAGAACAGCAGGAAGGTGACCCCCGAGACGGCGGCGAGCAGAAGGGGCATTTCGAACACCAGCGAAGCCGGCAGGAGGGACAGGATGACGATGGGCGGCCAGCATGCCTCGATGGCCCAGGTGGTCCAGGCGGGGTCGCCGCCGCCGAAGGTGGCCAGGGCGAGGTAGAAGGCGATCAGGACGAGGAGGGCGGTGGTCCGGCGCAGGAGACGCAGGTCGCGCAGGAGGCCGAGGCCGGCGGCGAGACAGACGGCGACCGGGATGGCCAGGTCGGGCAGGGTCAGGGGAACGCCGGGGTTCAGCAGGGGGAGCAGGGTGGCCAGCAGGATGGGCAGGCCGCCCACGTAGCGGCCGCGGGGGAAGCCCGGCGGGGCCGCCCCGCCCAGGTAGCGGGGGGCGAGCAGGCCCAACAGGGTTCCCAGCGTGGCGAGGGCGATCACGGCGCCGATCACCCACAGGTCGAGCACTCGTTCCCTCCGGACAGCCGAACTGGAGGACCCGGCGGACAAGGCGGGACCTCTCTTCCATTGTCGGCCGAAACGGCGGGGAACGGGAGGGGGAGGAAGCAGAAACCGGCGACGGACAGAAAGAGGGGCGGGTCAGGTGACCCGCCCCTCGGCGATGAACCGGAGAGGTATTACAAGGCCTTGATGGCGGCCAGCACGGCGTCGGCCATGCCGGAGGTGGTGGTGTTGCCGCCCATGTCGTAGGTGCGGGCGGAGCCATCGGCGATGACCTTGCTGACGCCGGCGTAGATGAGGGAGGCCTTGTCCTTCTCGCCGAGCCATTCGATCATCATCATCGCGGCGAGGATCGTGGCGATCGGGTTGACCTTGTTCTGGCCGGCGTATTTGGGGGCCGAGCCGTGGGTGGGCTCAAACACGCCGTATTTGTCCCCGATGTTGCCGCTGTAGGCGAAGCCGAGGCCGCCGACCAGCTGGGCGCACAGGTCGGAGATGATGTCGCCGAACATGTTCTCGGCCACCAGAACATGGTAGCGGTCGGGGTTCTTCAACAGCCACATGCACATGGCGTCGATGTTCCCCTCGCTCCAGGTGATGTTGGGATACTCGGCGGCGACCTTCTTCATGCAGTCGACCATCAGGCCGCCCGTCTCGCGCAGGACGTTGGGCTTCTCGACGAGGGTGACGCTGGGCTTGCCGTGGGCCTTGGCATACTCGAACGCCTTGCGGATGATGCGTTCACAGCCGTTCCGGGTCATGATGCGGGTCGACATGGCGACGTCGGCGGGGGCCACCTTGTTGAACCGGGCCATGGCCTTGTTGTGCTTCTCGATCGCCTGCCGGACGTCCTCGGGGATGGGGCAGAACTCGACACCGGCGTACAGCCCCTCAGTGTTCTCGCGGAACACGGTGATGTCGATGTTCTCCTTGTAGTTGAGGGGGTTCTTGGGGAAGGCCTTGCACGGCCGCACGCACGAATACAGGTCGAACATCTGCCGCATGGTGACGATGGGCGATTTGTAGACGAGGCCCTTGTCCTTGAACTCGGGGGCCAGCTCCTTCGCCGCATCGACCTTGTTCTTGCTGGTGATGGCGCCGAACAGCGCCACGTCGGTCTCTTTCAGGACTTTGATGGTGCGCTCGGGCAGAGGATTGCCCTCCTTGCACCAGAACTCCCAGCCGATGTCGCCGTGGAGGTATTCGGCCTGGAACCCGATGCCGTCGAGGACCTTGCGGGCGGCATTCATGACATCCACGCCCACGCCGTCGCCGGGCAACCACGCAATCCGGTATTTCTTCGCCATGTTCTGCTCCTTGTGCCGTATGGAATTGGGTAAAGGGAAAATCGCTTATCGTGTCC
>CAZKPI010000369.1:0-5514 GCA_964554555.1 uncultured bacterium | reverse complement strand
TCATGTTAGCCCCTCCTTCAGCGAGGTAAAGGGGGGGGGAGACTGAACGGTTACTCCTCTTCTTCCCAAGTTCTTCTGTCGGCTCGGGGATTCGCCGGATCCCTCCGGAAAAGGGACCGGGACGCCTGGGCGGCGTCCCGGGTGAGGGCGGGGGTGAGGGAAGGCTTCAGTTGTTCGTGAGGGAGACGGCTTCGACCTTGGGTTCGTGCGCCCGGGGGCGGGGTTTGAGGGACATCTGGAAGAAGATCTCCTCGGGCGAGCGGGGGAGGGGGCGGCCGGGGGCAGGGGCCAGCTGGTCCTGGGCCTTGACCGAGGCGGGCACCTCGAGGATCTCCTGGATGACGCGCAGGAACTCGTCTTTGGCGGCCGCTTCCTTCTTCTGAAGAAGCGGGTGGTTCTTGACCTGGGAGACGATGCTCTCGAGCTCCGACGGGGTGAAGCGGTTCTTGAAGGAGCGGAGCAGGTCGCGGTTCTCGCGGTCGAGCCCGTTCTGGGAGAGCTGGGAGGCCATGACATTGGCGGCGAGGGACAATTGGTCCTGGCGGGGCAGGCGCTGGACGACGTCCCAGAAGCTGTTGAGGATGTGGTTGGCCTGGAAGGCGGAGTGCTCCATCCGGCGCTCGGAGTTGTCGTAGGAGAGGGCGGTTTCGGCCTGGCGGGGCTTGAGGAGCGGGTTGGCGGCGGTCGGGCGCTGGTAACCGGAACTGGTGCCGATGTTCATGGGGGGGGCCTCCTGGGGGTCCGGATTTCTTTGTCTCGAAACCTATCGGCATGGACCGAAGAATAAATGACAACATTTTGCATTCTGTGCAAAGGTTGAACATTTTTGGGGAAATGCTTGAAATGTGAGGTCAAGGCCTTGTGGGTTGGCAAGGTGGGTGCTATAAGAAAAACAGAAAACCACTTGGAAATTTGTTTGGATGGAGGCGATTCCCATGTCGGGAGATGACATCCCATCTCCGGGTCCCCGGGGCCACCGGCTGAGACGGTGCGCACCCGAAAACAGGCTGTCCATCGATAGTTTGTGCTTCCTGAGTTCAGGGGGCATTTTTATTTTCCCGGAATCCCGCGGCCAGGCGATAACCCAAGGTGGCACGATGTGATGGGTTGCTGACGTCATCTTTGGATCGCGAGACGAGACGAGAGGAAGGCAGCGGGCGGGCTTCGGCCCACGATGATCCCGTGTATCCCCGGCAAAGGGGGACGGGTCCCCGGGAGAGTCCCGGCAACACACTGAAAGGAACCATGGACGAAAATCACCCCAACGGGAGCTGGAAAGGTCTTCCCATCACCTTCTCCAGCAAGGAGTGGAACGACTGGCAGTGGCAGATGCGGAACCGCGTGACGCAGGTGTCCGCGATCAAGAAGTACCTGGGCCTGACCGTGAAGGACGTGTCGGCGATGACCGAGGTGGAAAAGAGATTCCGCACCGTCATCACTCCCTACTACCTGTCGCTGGCCAACCCCAAGAATCCCCATGATCCGATCCTGCGCCAGTCGCTCCCCGACCAGCGCGAACTCGAGATGGCCGACTTCGGCGATGCCGACCCCCTGTCGGAGGAAGAGGACATGCCGGTGCCGGGCCTCACCCACCGCTACGAGGACCGCGCGCTGATGGTTGTGACCAACGCCTGCGCGATGTTCTGCCGGCACTGCACCCGCAAGCGCATCTGGAACGGGAACGATGCCAACGTCGGCGACACCAACATCGACGCGATGGTCGAGTACGTTCGCCGCACCCCGCAGATCCGCGACGTCATCCTGTCGGGCGGTGACCCGTTCACGCTGGCCACCAGCCGGCTCGAGTCGATCCTGAAGCGACTGCGGGCCATCCCGCACGTCGAGGTCATCCGCATCGGCACCCGCACCCCGGTGACGGTTCCCATGCGCATTGACGACGAGCTGTGTGCGATGCTCGACCGCTACGGGCCGATCTGGGTCAACACCCAGTTCAACCACCCGCAGGAGATCACCGAGGAGTCGGCCGGGGCGGTCGACCGTCTTCTGCGCCACGGCGTCTGCGTGAACAACCAGTCGGTGCTTCTGCGCGGCATCAATGACGACCCCGAGACGATCAAGACCCTGTGTCGGCAGTTGGTGCGCATCAAGGTGCGGCCCTACTATCTGTTCCAGTGCGATCAGGTGGAAGGCGTCGAGCACTTCCGAACCCGCATCAGCCGGGGGATCGAGATCATGGAGAGCCTGCGCGGCCACACCACCGGTTTCTCCATCCCCACCTTCGTCGTCGACGGCCCGGAAGGCACCGGCAAGATCCCGGTCATGCCCAACTACCTCATCAGCCAGTCCGAGCAGATGAGCGTCCTGCGCAACTACGAGGGCATGATCGTCGGCTACCGCGAGTCCGGCGAGCGCGTCCTGCCGATGATCCACCGCACCTCGACGGGCGTGGCGGGCATCCTGGCCGGGCGGGTCTCGAGCATCATCCCCGAGGGCTCGCGGCGCATGTCGAGGAGGTCGGCCCGTGCGGCTTGCGCTGGCCGTTAACCGCAGTAACGCCTACCAGCCGACGGCCGGGGCCCCTGACGACGAATACGAGGAGTTCGATTCCCCCGAGACCGTGCAGGCCATCGCCGACACGGTCGCGGGCTTCGGCCACCAGGTCGAGATCCTCGAGGCCGACGCCAGCTTCCCCGCCGCCCTGGCGGGGGGGAAGTTCGAGTTTGTCTTCAACATCAGCGAGGGCCTGAAGGGCCGCGCCCGCGAGGCGCAGGTGCCGGCGGTCTGCGACATGCTGGGCATTCCGTTCACCGGTTCCGACGCGGTCACCATGGGGCTGACCCTCGACAAGGACCTGGCCCGGCGCGCCGTGGCCGGGCCTGAGGTGCGCGTGGCGCCGGGGCGGGTGTTCGCCCATCCTGACCGCATCGACCTGCAGGGTTTGCGCTTTCCCGTGTTCGCCAAGCCGAACGCCGAGGGTTCCAGCAAGGGCATCCGCAACAGCTCGCGGCTGACCAGCGAGGCCGAGGCCAAAAGCCGCATCGCCAGCCTGATCCGGGAATACCGGGGGCCGGTGCTGGTGGAGGAGTTCCTGGCCGGGGCCGAATGCACGGTCGGGGTGCTGGGCAACCAGAAGCCGCGCGTGATCGGCATCATGGAGATTGCGCCGCGGCAGAAGAAGGTCGAAGAGTTCGTCTACTCGCTCGAGACCAAGCGCGACTACCTCAACCAGGTGGAATACCACGTGCCGCCCAGGTTTCCGCAAGAGACGGTGGCCGCCATCGAGAAGACCGTGCTGGCCGCCTACGAGGCGCTCGGCTGTCGCGACTTCGCCCGGATCGACATCCGGCTCGACGGGGCGGGGGTGCCGCATTTCATCGAAGCCAACCCCCTGCCCGGGCTGTCGCCGGTCAAGGGCGATTTGGTCATCCTGGCGAAGGGTGCGGGCATGGACTACCGCGAGCTGATCGGCCGGATCCTCGACCTGGCCTTCGTGCGCGCCGGGGTGACGACGCGGCGGAACTACTCGGAAGCCTTCGTGTGACCGGCCCGGCCGCCTTCCTCCCATGGCCCGGGTCCTGATCCTGGAAAACGCCCCCGCCCGGCAGGAGCGCTGGGCCGGGGAATCGCTTTCCGACCGCGCCGTGGAGGCGATGGCCGCCGGAATCGCGCAGGAGCTGACGGGGCGCGGGCATACTGTCGGGCGGGCCCAGGTCGGCCTCGACCCGCGCGGGGCGATCGACGCCGTGCGGGCCGCGGCTCCCGACGTGGTCTTCCAGCTGTGCGAGACCATGTGCGGGAACGCCCGGCTGGAGCCGGCGCTTCCCTACCTGCTGAGCTGGCTGGGCATCCCCTTCACCGGCAACCCGGCCGACGTGCTGGCCCTGCTTCTCGACAAGGCTCGCACCAAGCAGGTTCTGCTGGGGTTGGGCCTGCCGACGCCGGAGTTCGTGGCCGCCCGGACCGAGGCGGATCTCGCGGGGTGGGCGATCTGGCCCGCCATCCTGAAGCCGGCGGCCGAGGACGCCTCGCTGGGCATCGACCGCGGCAGTGTGGTGGACGGGCCGGCGGCGGCGCGCGAGCGGTTCCGTCGGCTGGCCGAACGGTTCGGGGTGCCGGTGCTGGTCGAGCGGTTCGTCGCCGGCCGCGAGCTGAACGCGGCCCTGCTGGAGGCCCCCGACGGCGTTCGGGTCGGCATCAACGAGATCGATTTCTCGGCGCTTCCCCCCGACCACCCCCGCATCCTCACCTACGAGGCGAAGTGGGAGGAGGAGTCGGACGTCTTCCGGCAGTCGCCGCCGGTGCCGGCGCGGTTGCCCCCCGACCTCGACACCGAGGTGCGGCGCCTGGCCCGCGCCGCCTGGGACGGCCTGGGCCTGCGCGGCTACGCCCGCGTCGACTTCCGGGTCGACGAGGCGGGGCGGCCGTTCATCCTCGAGGTCAACCCCAACCCCGACCTGTCGGAAGGGGCGGGGTTTGCCAAATCCCTGCCGCAGATGGGGGTGACCTACCCCGAGGCGGTGGAACTGATCGTGCGGGCGGCGCTGGCCGCCCCGAAAGGGACCCCCATGAGCAAGCCTTCCGCTGGCCCGGCCGCCGCTTCGGCGGGCCGGTTGACCGTGCGCGCCCTGCGTCCCGCCGACCGCGGCCCCATCGAGAAGATTCTTCGCGGCACCGGCTTCTTCCACGAGGACGAGGTGCTGGTCGCTCTCGAGCTGGTCGATGAGGCCCTGCACAAGCCGCACCAGCAGGACTACTTCTTCGGCGTCGGCGAGATCGACGGCCGGGTGGCCGGCTATGTCTGCTACGGCCGCCGCGACATGACCGTCCACACCTGGGACCTGTTCTGGGTCGCCGTCGATGCCACCCTGCAGAAGCGCGGCACCGGACGGGTGCTGATGAACTGGGCCGAGGACCGGATGCGGGAACAGGGCGCCCGGATCGTGATCGTCGAGACGGCCGGCCGGCCGCAGTACGAGCCGACCCGCGCCTTCTACCTGCGCATCGGCTATCAGGAGGAGGCCCGCATCAAGGACTTCTACGCCGACGGCGACGACCTGGTGATCTACACCAAGCACTTCCCGCCGCGACCGTAACCAGGCGGGAACGACGAACGCCACTGGCACCGAAAAGCCGGACCGGGAGAGAGTCGCCGAATCGGGCAAGAGCGTCGTATCGGGCAAGAGCGTAGTATCGGGCAAGAACGTCGGAGGGGCCCTGCCCCTCCGGGCCTCCCTGCCAAGGGCCGGGGGCCCTTGGAACCCGCCTTTCCTGCCGGCCGAACGCTGCGCGTTCGGCCGGCGGGTCCGGTTGGCGGGGAACGGCGCGGGCCCCGGATTTAAATCAATGGTTGGTTCCCGGGCCAACGGACCGTGGAGCGGAGCTTCCGCGAGGGAAACGCCTCAGCGTTTCCCTCGCCAGAAACAAGGGGCCAGGGCCATCGGCCCTGGTGGGGTGGAAGGGGCAAAGCCCCTTCGGCCAGCCTTCATGCGGATCCCTGCCTTTTTGTCGGGGCCCGCGCGGAGGGAACGGATCCTGATGGCGATCAGGCGGCCT
>CAZKPI010000368.1:0-5527 GCA_964554555.1 uncultured bacterium | reverse complement strand
GCCGCCCGCCCCGGTCCCGACCGTCCCGCGTAGACGCCGCGATCACCCTTCGCCCGCCCCGCCCGGTCCGGTCCGGCGAAACCTTTGGCCCGCGGAATGGTAATATGGGGATGCTGGAGGTGCGCCATGAACCTTTCCCGTCGCCTGATGCCCCTGTTCCTGCTGTTGGCGGCCGCGTGGGCGGTCTGTCCGGGAGCGGCCCGGGCCGGGCTGTCCTTCGACGACCAGCCGGTCGTGGTGGGCAACACCGCCGCCACCGCCGGGGAGGGCGAGGGGGCCGCGGCGGCGCCCGCCGCCCTGGCGCCGACGGGGTTCCCCCTGCGCATCGCCTCGTACAACATCGCACACGGCCGCGGGGTCAAGGTCGGCGGCCTGAACGAGATCGCCAAGCTGAAGAACCTGCAGGCCATCGCCGCCCTGCTCCGCCGCGAAGAGGTCGACCTGGTCGGCATCAGCGAGATCTCGAAGCACGACGCCCGCGCCAAATTCGTCGACCAGCCGAAATACCTGGCCAGCCGCCTCGGCTTCCACCACGTCTACGCCGAGAACACCGAACGCGGCTGGGGCCTCGTCACCTCGCAGGGCAACGCGGTCCTGTCGCGCCATCCCATTGTCTGGTCGAAGAACCACAAGCTGTGGCGGGTCTCCGACGCCAGCGAACAGCGCGGGTGCCTGGAGACCCTGATCGACCTGGGGCAGGGCCGGAAACTGCGCTTTCTCGTCTGCCACCTGAGCACCAACCCTACTGAGTCGCCGCGCCAGATCGAGCAGATCCTGGCCCTGGTCAAGGCCTCGAAGGAGCCGGTGGTGCTGGCCGGCGACTTCAACCTGCGCCCCGCCAGCGGCGGCATCAAGACCCTGGTCAGGCACCTGCGGGATGCCTCGGCCAATCTGGTCACCACGCAGGCCGTCAAAGGTTCGCAGGACAGCAAGATCGACTACCTGTTCGCCTCCGGACCGGTGACCTTTGGGGCCGCCTGGACCACCGGCGTGAAGGAAAAGCTGTCCGACCACGACTGCCTGATCAACCGCTTCTGGATCGGGGAGACCCCGACCGCCCCCTGACCGGCCGCCCCCCCGGCCGCCATGCCCCTTTCCAGCCTCCCCAGGCCATCGCCGGCCCAGCGGGTACGGTCAGACCGGATTGACAGGGGGCGGGGACCGGGGTAAGATCCCGGGCGGAGGGGCTGGCCGCGCGCCAGTCCCGGACACCCTATGAACAAACGCTGGTGGGGCCTTGGGCTGGTGGCGGGTCTGCTGGTACTGCTCACCCGGCCGGCCCTGTTCTCCCTGCCGAAGGATTACCGGCTCGAGCTGACCATCACCACCGACCGCCAGGAGGAATACGTCCTGGTCGTCGAACTCGACGAACGCGAGTACAAGCGGCTCGAGAACAACCCCTCGACCGAGATCCTGACCTACCTGACCATGGCCCGCCGGGAGTATGCCGTCAAGATGGGCTACCGCCCGGAAATCTACGGGCCTGACAACTACAAGATGGTGTCCATCCGCAAGAGCAGTTTCGTGGTGCGGGAGATCGACTCCGGCCGCATCGTCTTCCGGAAGGGATGACGAGACCGTGAGCCGGCCCCGCCCCTTCCCCGCCCGGCCCCCCGGTCCCCCGACCCTGAGGAGGATCCCATGCGCCTGCCCATCCGAGCCCTCTGCCTGCTCACCGTCCTCGCCCTGGCCGCCCTCGCCCCCGGCGCCGAGGCCCTGGTGAAGTCTCCCCCGGAAAAGGCCATCCTGCCCAACGGCCTGCGGGTCATCGCGGTGGAGGACCGGAGCCTGCCCATCCTGGCCGCCACCCTCCTGGTCGACGTGGGCTGGACCTCCTCCTGCCCCCGTCACCCCTCGCTCGCCCACCTGGCCGAATCGCTCCTCGAGACGGCCGACACCGCCAAGGGCAGTCGGTTCGACCTGGTCGCCCGGCTCGAGCAGGCCGGCGGCCGCATCACCACCAGCAGTGGGTTCCATGGCACCGCCGTGGCCATCGAGGCGGGCCGGGACGCCCTGACCGAGGTTCTGCAGGCCCTGCGGGCCATCGGGTTCGAACTGAAGCCCTCCGAGGCCAACCTCGACACCGCGCGCCAGCAGGTCATCCGCCGGATGCGGGACGCCCGCAGTTTCCCCCTGGCCACCGGCTACCTGGAACGGCGGGCCATCCAGCACCTGTTCCCCGGCACCCCCATCGCCAGCGCGATCTGGCCCGACGAGGCTGACGTCGCCCGGGTCACCCTCCCCCAGGTCCAGGAATTCCTGGGCCAGGCGTTCGTCCCCAACAACGCCGTCCTGGTCGTGGTCGGCGACGTCGACCCCGCCCAGGTCTTCCAGGAGTCGATGGACACCTTCGGCTCCCTGACCGCCCTCCCCCTGCCCGCGGCGAAGCCGGTCGACCGCCAGCCGCTGGAGGCGAAGCGGCGCGAGGAGGTCGAGTTCCTCGACATCAAAGCCAGCCAGGTGCTGGTGGCCTTCGAGGCCCCTGGCGTCGAAGACCCCGACATGGCCGCGGCGACGCTCTGGGAAATGGCCCTGGGCGGCGCGAACGACGCCTGGCTCGAGCGCGACTTTGCCGCGAATTTCCCTTCCCTGCGCCGCCTGCAGGTGCGCTACCGGCCTTTGCCCGGCAAGGGCCTGTTCACCATCGGCTTCGAGAGCTCCGACCCCGAGGTCGACCGCATCCTGTCGGCCCTGCTCACCTACCTGTCCACCCTCCCCCTCCAGCCGCCCCGCGGGGACGGCCTCGACCGGCTGGTCACCATCCGGGAGACCCGCGAGAACACCCTGACCGAGCGGCGCCTCAACCTCGCCTTCCAGCTGGGGCAGGCTGAGCTGACCCGCAGTTACACGCTGGCCCAGGGTCTCCTGCCCGCCCTGCACCGGGTCACCCCCCCCGACATGGCCCGCGTGGCCCGCGCCATCTTCGGCGGCAACCCCGTCGTCATGCAGGTGGCCCACCCCCTCACCTGCCAGCTCAAGACCGCCTCGACCTCCCGCATGACCACCCTGCCCAACGGACTGCGTCTGCTGGTCAAGCCCTACGCCGGCAGTGAGGTGGCGGCCGTCTCGTTCTTCGCCCGCACCGGCCCCGGGCCCGACGGCAAGACCGGTCACGCCAACCTCCTGGCGGAAATGCTCAGCGAGGCCTACTCCCCCAAGACCGGCAAACGGGCCTTCAGCCGCCAGCTCGACCTCATCGGCGGCGACCTGACCGTCGAGGCTGGCCCCAACGGGCTGTTCATCGGAGGGTTCGCCGAGAAGAACCAGCTGAGGAAACTGCTGGAGATCACCACCCGCCTGGTGGCCGACCCGCCCCTGAACCCGCCCCTGTTCGAGAGCGCCTACACGCGCCTGTCGCAGGAACTCGGGGACCAGCTGGCCTTCCCGGGGGCCCGCCTGTTCCTCGCCTTCATGCGGAAGGCCTTCCCCGCCGACGCCCTGCCCAACCTGCTCTCCTCGACCGACGGCCTGGCCGGGCTGACCCTCGGCGACCTCAAAAAGTACCATGCCGCCTGGATGGTGCCCGGCAACCTGTCCTGCGTCATCGTCGGCAACTTCGATCCCGACGAGGTCGCCAGCCAAGCCGCCCGCCTCCTCGGCGAACTGCCCGCCGCGCCCGTGCCGGCGGCCGCCCACCTGCCGCCTGCCTTCGTCGGCCCCCTCGCCGCGCCGGAATCCATCGACCTGACGGTCGAGGACCAGACCGGCTCGGGCTGGCTGGCCTTCGGCTACCGCATGCCGCCGGTGGCCTCCAACTGGGACAAGCCCGAAACCCGGGCCGACTTCGTGGCCAACCTGGTGATCTTCCACCTGCTGTCCTGGAGCCGCAACGGCCTGATCCAGCGCGAACTGATCGACAAGGGCCTGGCCGTCGAGGTCAGCAACCTCATGTACACCACCCTCGGCGAGGCCGGATGGGTGTTCTGCGGCTTGCGCTGTGCCAGGGACAAACTGCCCGAAGCCCGGGCGGCTCTGCAGAAGCTCCTCGAGGGGCTTCCCCAGGTCAACGTGTCCCAGGAGAACATCAGGAGCGCCCA
This sequence comes from uncultured bacterium, assembly GCA_964554555.1. Taxonomy (GTDB): domain Bacteria; phylum Muiribacteriota; class Ozemobacteria; order Ozemobacterales; family Ozemobacteraceae; genus Ozemobacter. Next base: position 1,490 of record CAZKPI010000368.1, on the reverse strand, counting down.
GGCCACCAGCCGGCTCTTCTTCGCCCGCACCATGGAACGGTCGGCCGACCAGGCGAAATTCCTCGTCAGCTTCCTGGGCGCCGGGGTCGGCGAGTCCTTCTTCGACGAGATTGAAGCCCTGTACAAAGACGTGACCATCGACCAGGTCAAGGCCGCCGCCCAGCGCACCTTCCGGAACCCCGTCATCCTCACCGGAACCCCGAACTAGGAGGCACCGGCATGGTCAGCCGCCCGAGCCGACCGGCCCCTCCTGCCTCCGGCCGCCACCGGGGCCGGGTCCAGAGGCGGCCCCGGGCCCCCCGGGACGCCGGCGGTTCCCCCGCCCCCGGCTTCCCATGGGCGCCGGGCCAGGGTGAGAGCGGGAAGGGCAGGCCCCGGCCCTGGCTGACGGCCCTGGTGCTGGTCTTCCTGTCCGGCCTGGCGGGGCAGGCCGCCGCCGGCACCCAGCGGCAGAATGCCTGCCTGGCCAACCTGCGCGTCCTGCAGGGGGCCGTGGAAATGCATGACATGGATTCCACCACCCCCCTGCCCGTCGACTCGCCCGGCCTCCTGGACGAACTGCGGCGCGGCGACTATCTGAAGTATCCTGCGGTCTGCCCGGGGCCGGTCTTCACCTTCGGAACGACGCGAGGCAACCCGGGAATCATGGAGCGCCTTTTTCCCGACGCCTTCCTCGTCACCGTCCCCGGGGCCAGCACGCCCGAATACCGCCTCGACGCCAGCGGATCGGTATACTGCACGTTCCACGGCAGTATCGACACCATCCCGGCCCGGGCCGAGGCCGCCCGGGAACGGGCCTATACGCGCCGGGTCCTGCGGCTCCTGGACCGGCTGAACATCCGTTCCCCCTTCGGGGAGTTCTTCCTGCTGGGCGGGCTGGGGGTCCTCTGCCTGCTGGCTTCCCAGGTGATCCGCCGGCGGCCGCCCTGATGGGATGGACCGCCCGTCGGCAGGTCAATCCGCCGGGCGGCCCGGGCGTTGGCACGGTTGACACGGCGGCGGTCATGGCATTCGTACCGCAGGGCATCTGCCCATCGAAACAAGGAGGAGATCCCGTGAAAAAGCTGGTGTGGTCAGTCCTGATCGTTTTCGTGCTTCCCGCCCTGGCCCTGGCCCAGGCCCAGGCCCAGGATCTGGTCAGCCTCCTCCCGGCCGGCGGGATGGCGATCGGGGCGATCAACGTGGCCAAGATCCTGGCCGTGCCCGACATGAAGAAACTGGTCGACGAGCGGCTGGCCGCCTCGCGGGCCGCGGGCGGCGAAGCCAAGGTGCTCGACGACCTGGCGAAAACCCTGCAGTTCGACCCCCTGAAGGACCTGAAGGAGGTCGTGATCCTGATGCCCGGCCCCGGACCCGACGGCCAGCCCCCCGCCGACGGCCTGGCCATCTTCCGCGGCACCTTCCAGGAGGCCGCCATCGTGGCCGGCCTGGAAAAGTGCTAGCAGCGGTCGGGGACTGACCCACCCCCCCAGCGGTCGCTGACCCACCTC
>CAZKPI010000367.1:0-5533 GCA_964554555.1 uncultured bacterium | reverse complement strand
GCGAACCCTCATCGCCGCCCAGTGGGCCGGGTGCCGACCCGCCGAGCAGTCCCTGCGGGCCACCCATCGCGCCCACCGCCTGATCACCCGCCTCGCCCGTCTGGCCGCCGGCCTGCCCCAGGCCCGCCGCGGCCCGGCCCTGGCTCCGCTCCTGACCCTGGCCCGCCAGCCCGGGCGAACCGCCCCCGAGAAATACGGTTTCCTCCTCCTGCTCGATGTCCTCCGCACGCAGGAACGCCATGACCGCCTGCAAGAGGCCCAGACCGCGGCGGCCCCGGAAACCGATGGGGCATCGGCCATCGCCGCCCTCCATGCCCGCCTGCGGGCCGAGGTGGGAGACCGGTCAGCCGACCAGGAGTTCCGCGACCTCCGCGCCTGGTTCCTCCGGGCCTGCCGCAGTGTCGAACCGGCCCGCACCCCGGACGGCGCCCCCGTCTTCGTCATGGTCTTCGACCGCCGCCCGACCACGACGGGGGCCGCCGGTCAGACCGCCGGCGATCGCCTCCCTTCGGCTCCGCCCGCCACCGGCCAGGCGCACGGGCGCTTCCCACCCGGGTTCCTCTGGGGGGTCTCGACTTCGGGCTTCCAGTATGAAGGCGACAACCCCGAAAGCATCTGGACCTACCATGAGAAGGCCGGCCGCACGAAGGAACCGATCCGCCGCGCCGCCGACGGTTTGCACCGTTTCGACGAGGACTTCGCCCTCGCCGCCGGCATGGGGCTGAACGCCTTCCGCACCAGCATCGAATGGAGCCGCATCGAGCCGCGGCAGGGCCAGATCGACCCGGCCGGGGTGGCTTTCTACCACCGGATGTTCGCCGGCATGCGCCGCCGCGGTCTGACCCCGGTCGTCACCCTGGTCCACTTCAGCTGGCCCCAGTGGCTCGAGCGCATCGGGGGCTGGAGCTCGGAGGCGGGTGTCCGCGCCTTCATCCGGCACGTCGATTTCGTCTCGCGCGAGTTCGGCCGGGAAGTCGACTGGTGGCTGACCTTCAACGAGCCCCCCGTCGAGATCATCGCCGGCTACGTTCTGGGCCACAACGCCCCCGGGTACAAGAACCCGCTCAAGGCCATCGCCGTGTCGCGGGCCTGGGTGCGCTGTCACAAGCTCGCCTACCGGATCATCCACGCCAACGACCCGGTGGCCCGCGTGTCCTGGAACAATTACACGGGCACCTACCAGTTCGGCAATCTCTTCCAGCTCCACCTTTCCGTCGAGGGGACGACCGGCGCCCAGGCCGCGCCGAGCGGCGGGGGCGAGGCGGCAGGGGCGGCCCCGGACGGCTCGGGCGAGGCGGCCCAGGTCCAAAAGGAGATCGAGGACCACTGGCTCGCCGGGGAGGCCCGGACAGCCCGGGAAAAACAGGAGTCCACCCTCGATTTCATCGGGATTGATTACTACGCCCGCTGGCGCCTGCCGGGCGGGTTCACCGAGCCCCATCTCTGGGAGCCGCACCCCGAGGGGTTGTATGACGTCATCAGAAACTATTACGCGTGGTTCAAGGTGCCCGTCCTGATCGTGGAGAACGGCATGGCGACCTGCAACCTCGCCCCCCGCGCCGACGGCTGGACACGCGAGGCGTTCCTCGTCCAGCACGTCAAGCAGGTCCAGCGGGCGGTCCGGGACGGCATTCCCGTCCTGGGCTACATCCACTGGTCGATCACCGACAACTACGAGATGGGGAGTTACGATCCGCGGTTCGGCCTGTATTCGGTCGATTGCCGCAGTGCAGCGCTCACCCGCGTGCCGACCCCCGCCGCCGACGTCTACCGGCGGATCGTCGCCGCGGGCGGGGTAACCCCCGAGCTCGACGCCGCCTTTCCCGATCCCCGCCTCCGGCCCTGACGGCCCGGCCCGTCACGGCGGGAGAGGCACCCGGGCCCGAGCGGAAGAAGCGGGATCCCGGGGGTGTGGTCGGAGCGGGAAACGGTTCCCCCGCGGAACGGGCATGGCGGGTTCCCTTTTGCCTTGACTCCCCCCGGGCCCGGTCATATTCTGGAAGGCAGAAAAATGCTCGGGAGGTCAAGGAATGGAAGCGGAAACCAGCTCTGGGAAAGACATCCTGATCCTGAACTGCGGCAGTTCGTCGCTCAAGTATGACGTCATCCGCATGCCGCACCGGAAGAGCCTGGGCAAAGGTCTGGTGGAGCGCATCGGCGAGAAGATGGGCAAACTCACCCAGACGTCCGACCGGGGCAAGTACCAGGTGGAAACCCCCATCGCCACCCACAAGGAGGCCATGAACCTGGTCACCCGGGCCCTGACCAATCCCGACAGCGGCATTCTGCACTCGCTCGACGAGATCGGGGGCATCGGACACCGGGTGGTCCACGGCGGCGACAAGTACTCGCAATCGGTGATCATCGACGAGGACGTGATCGCGGCGATCGAGAAGTTCTCCGAACTCGCCCCCCTGCACAACCCTCCCAACCTCACGGGCATCCGGGCGGCCGGCGAGCTGTTTCCCCACCTCAAGCAGGTGGCCGTCTTCGACACCGCCTTCCATCAGACCATGCCCCCCGCGGCCTATCTCTACGCGGTGCCGCGTGAGCTGTACGAAAAGTACAAGATCCGGCGGTACGGGTTCCACGGCACCAGCCACCGCTATGTCTCAGCCCGGGCCGTCAGCCTTCTAAAGCGGTCCCCCGAGAACACCAACGTCATCTCCTGCCACCTCGGCAACGGGGCTTCGGTCACCGCCATCTTCCACGGCCAGTCGATCGACACCTCGATGGGCTTCACGCCCCTGGAAGGGGTAATGATGGGAACCCGCTGTGGCGATCTCGATCCCGCCATCCTGCTGTATCTGCTGGAGCGCGGTTTTTCGGCCAAGGACCTCAACACCATGCTCAACAAAAAGAGCGGTCTGCTGGGCCTGTCAGGCATCTCCAACGACCTCCGCGACCTGGAGACCGCCGCCGAGCAGGGAAATGTGCACGCCCAGGAAGCCCTCGACGTCTATGCCTATCGTATCCGGCGCTACATCGGGGCCTATGCCGCCAATCTGGTCAAGGTCGATGCCCTGGTGTTCACCGGCGGCATCGGCCAGTACGGCGTGAAGATGCGCGAGCGCATCTGCCACCGCCTCGAGAACATCGGCATCTTCATGGATTTCAACCTGAACAAGTCGGTGGGCTCGCAGGAAGGCCTGGTGTCGGAGAAGTATTCCCCCGTGTCGATCGCGGTCATTCCCACCAACGAGGAACTGCAGATCGCCATCGACGTCTACAGCCTGCTGTTCGGCGAGACCCTGGAGTTCCGCCGCCGCCAGTCGGACGTCACCCTCTGACGGAAAACCGTGACACGCCTTTTCAGCACAAGGGTGTCACGGTTGTTTCAGGCTTCTTCGCCGGCGATGGAGATGAGGCGGCCTGACTCGATGAGGGTGGCGTTGGTGCAGTCGATACGGTTGCAGACGCCGATTGAGTCGCCGAAACTGGCCTGGGGGGTCAGGAACATGGCGACGATCCGGCCGCCGCACGAGCAGGGGGAATGCGTCGGCAGTTCGGTGTCGCAGGCGGGACAGCGCAGGGAGACGAGTTCGCCGGACTGCAGATCGACGTCGAGCGAGAAGCGAGATTTGACGCCGTAGATCGGGCTGAGGGCCATCAGGCCCTGCCCGGCCGCGGCGGTGATGCGCACCACGATGCCGGGATGGCCGTTGAACGAGGCCCGCGGGTTGAGGAGGGAATGCCCCTTGGGGCAGTACAGCTCCTTGACCACGATGACCTCTCTGTTGGCCGCCACTTCCTGGGTCGGGTTGGGGATGATCATCATCCCTTTCTGGTCGAAGATCTTCATCGGTATCGATCCTTGCCGTTCGGATTGTGCCCCCCCCAGGGTTGGGAGGCGGGGGCGTTGCCGCACAAGACCCCTCGCTGTTCGCGGGTTCGCCTTCCCCCGGGCATCTCTCTTCCAAAGATACCCCGGGGAAACCATCAAGTCAAAGGAAGGAACAGGAGTCCCAGGCATTCCCCGGAAGGGTCGCTCGTCGGGCGGGGCAACGGAAGGCGGGCCGGCAAAGACGGTTCCACCCGGCCCTGCGGGTGACTGCGCGGTGTCCCTCATGTCCTGCCCGGAGCCCGCGAAGGCCCGGAACGGCGGGTCGAAGGGGGCGGCCTTCCCGCCGGCGGGGTTTGACAGGGCAAACGCCAACCTTGGAACCGCGGTCAGAGCGGGAGGAGCTCCGCTCCTCCCGACCACCCCGCCAGGGGCCGAAGTCCCCTGGACCCCTGTTGTCTGCCTGCCGAGTGCTCCGCGTTCGGCAGGGAGCCCGCCCGCTTCGCGGACCCTCCCAGCCGTGCGTCTCTTGTGCCAATGCAGGCGTCAGGTTTGCGTCGGCCCAGCGGGGTTTGAGGGCGGGGGCCGGTTTCTGGTATCCTGCCCGAGGAGTGTCACCGGCTGACAGCGGTGATGCCGGAAGGCGGTCATGAACCCTTCGTTGGCGGATTCCCTCTTTTCGGACCTGCGATCTCCCGACCCGGCGATCCGGTTTTCCGTCTTGTCCCGGCTCGACGCCCTGAAAGGGGATCCCGCCATCCTCGAGGGCCTGGCGGTCCTCACCGGGCGGGAGACGGATCCCAGCACCCGTTTCCACATGGAACTGATCCTGGCCCGGGCCGGAAGGCGGCCGGACGGCGCGGCGGGCGGGGCCGGAGCGCCGGCCCGGTTGTTCGAGGAGTTTGAGGAACTCGCCCGCCATCCCCAGGACGACCCGCTCCGGCTGGCTCTTCTGCTGGAGAACCTTCCTCCCGAGAAGCACCCCCTGGCCGCCATGACCCTGACCGAAGCCCACTGGGAGACCTTCCCCGACGCGGTCCTGCCGTTCGTGCTGGGCTTCCTGCGCCTGCACGGCGGTCCCGACCAGGTGCCGGTCATCGAGACCCTCTGCCGCCACCCCGACCCGCGCGTGCTGGCCGCCGCTGTCGAAGCACTCGAGCGACTGCACCCGGCCAGTCTCGAGCCCCTGATCGTGCCCCTGCTGACCAACCCCAACTACGGCATCCGGTCGCGGGCGGTGCGATTGCTGTACAAGCTCGACCCGCGCGAGGCGTTGCGGCATTTCGAAGCGATGCTGGGCTCCGACGACGCCAACGACCGCGAGGCGGCCATGTTCCACGCCTACTTCTTCCCCTTCGAGGAGATCGAGCCGATGATGCTGAGGTTCCTCGGGGTGGAGGACGACCCGGCCCTGCTGACCAAGGCCGGCTACCTGTTCCAGGTGAACCCGCGACCTGATCCGCCGCACGCCCTGATCGAAGTGATGGAGGCCAGCCGCGGCGGCAAGAAGAAGATCCTCGCCGACCTGGTGAAAGGGGTGCTGACCACCCAGAGCCAGCTTCTCGACGTGCCGGCGGCCGAACTGCTCGAGCGACTGCAGACGACCTACCGCGAGAAAAAGGCCGGCGAGATCGTCCAGCAGATCCGGCTGGCCTGGCCCGGGGCCGACCCGGCGGCCCGACAGGCTCTCGCCTTGCGCCTGCAGGAACTGGCCCAGCGCGGGTTCACGGCGGCCACCACCGCGGCGGCCGA
>CAZKPI010000366.1:0-5534 GCA_964554555.1 uncultured bacterium | reverse complement strand
GTCCAATGGAGGTCGGGGATGCGGAGGGCGAAGAACCGGTGCCAGACGCCGTCGAAGGTGAGGCGGCGGGCCTGGCGCAGGCGGAGGTAGTGGGAGGCGAGGCGGGACAGGGAGACAATGACATCGAAGAAGGCCGCCTGGCCGGCGGCGGGGGGGAGGACCTGAAAATAGTAGAGGAACCGGGCGGACCCCATTTCCATCGTCTGGAAGCGGCCCTGGTGGTTGAGGATGGTGGAGAACCCCATGTCGTCGCGGCGCACCATGGCGTCGGCAAAGACGTTGGGGGTGTAGGAGGCGTCGTCGAGGCGGTCGGGCTGGAACCGTTCGATGGCGCGGCGGCACATGGCGCGGATCATCACCTCGCGTTCGCCCGCGGCGCCGTGATCGGAGGAGAACAGCAGACGGGCGCCGGCGTCGCGCAACTGCAGGAGGTCGGCCAGGTGCTGGTCGTGCAGTCGCCGGGAGAATCTCTGCCAGCCTGCCTCGTTGGCCAGGATGCCTGGATCAGCGGCGGTGCGGCGGACCTGGACGGAGCAGGAGGCGAGGAAGCCGTCGAACTCCTGGACCAGGTTGCGGATGGCTTCGTCCTGGACGGCCTGGATGCGGGTGCCGAGGACGGCCTGGAAGACCTGGACCACGTCGAACGATCCGATGGCCAGGCCCAGCAGGGGAATCAGGGCGGCGGCCAGGAACAGGCCCAGAAGGATGCGGCGGAGGGTGAAGGCGGCGCCCAGACCGGTGCCGAGGATGACGAGGAGGACGGCGGCGAGCCCGGTTCCCCCCGCGACGCGGACGATCCGGCGGACCTGGTGCAGAGGATCGGCCGGGGGCGGGAAGGCGGCGTAAACGGTGCGGCCGGTGGTGGTTTCCAGGAAGGTCCACCAGGTGCTGTTGACGAGGCCTTCCTGGCGCTGGTCGCGCTGGAGGCACGCCCAGGCGCGGCGGGCCTCGGGATCGTCGGCGGCCCCGTCCCGCTTCCAGGTGTCGGTGTCCCGGCGGCCGAACCCGGCCACGGCAGGCACCTGGGAGGCGGGGTAGACCCGCCGCACGGTGGCGAAGACCTGTTCCTCGGTGGGGATGAGGGGGCAGTGCAGGATCACCCCGCCGCGATCCCAGGCCTGCCACAGGAGCACGCCGCGCTCGGCGCGGTTGAAGGTGTCGATGGCCAGCCCGCGATCGCGGCGAAGGAGGGTGAGATCCTTGCCGTAGCCGAAGACGAAGGGGATCTTCTTGTCGAGCTTCAGGCGGAGTTCGTCGAACTCGCTGGCGGAGCGGGAAGTCAGGCCCCTGAAGAGGAGTTTCATGACCCACAGATTGGGGGCCCCGGCGGGGAAGGCACCGGTCAGTTCCCCCTGCGGGTCGTAGGTGAAGACCAGCAGGTCGAGGCCGGAGCGGCGCTTCAGGGCCTCCACGCGTTCGCGGAGGCGGGGCAGGGCAGGGGCGGGCCAGGGGCGGAAGAAGGGCCGGAGGCGGGTCAGGGTGAACAACTGGGGATCGGAGCGGATGGCGAGGCGTTCGACGGTCTGGCGGCAGTGCCGGGCGAAGGCCTCCCGGCGGTCGGCCAGCCGGTTCCCCAGCCAGGCCTCGATTCCCAGGAAGAGGGAGACGGCGAGGATGACCACCTGGAGGGAGATGTTGAGAGATTCCCGCCAGGTACCGGTCGGAGTGGCGGCCGGGGTCTTGTCTGCCATACTATGGGAACTATGATACCGCAGACGGGGAGATTGTGCCCGGCTTCCTGGCGACCGACGGCAGGGCCATGGCGTGCCGCCTGCCCGCGGGGGGAGGGGGAAGCCCCGCCGATGCGCTGGGGGCTGGATGGGGCGGAGGCCGGGCGATGAGGGAAGAGGCCCGGGGGCTGGACCGGTGGGCGGCGGGGCACCTGGCGGTTGGCCTGGTGCTGTTCCTGGTTTTGCCGATGCTCGGCCTGGCGGGGTGGTGCCGGTCGGTGGCCGCCGGGTGGCGCGAGGACTGGCGGGCCCGGGAGCGGGAGGACCTGATGCTGATGCTGTTGAACCTGCGGCGCACCGCCTTTCCCGCCACCTACGGGGGAGACCTGCTGAGGCGGGCCGCCGACCGGTACCGGCGCGGCATGCCCCTGGCCGCCGCCTTCACGCGTTTGCGAACCGGGGATCATCCGTTTGTGGTCCTGTTCTTCGACGCCGCCGGGCGACGGGTGACGGTTCCCGGCTTTCCGGGCGAGTTCCGGGCTCTGTCGGAGCAGGTCCGGCGGGGGTTGGCGGCGTCGCGGAAGGGCGAGACGGGGGCGTGGCTGGGGCGTCTGTCGCGGCAGTTCTTCCAGCATCCCAAGGTGCTGGAGGACGTGGCGATGGCGCCCTGGACGATGGTGCCTCTGCAGGGGCGGGGGCGGTATTCGCATGCGGCCTGGTGCGTGGTGGGAAGGGACCGCCGGGCGGGGAAGGAGGGCGGGCGGCGGCCGGGGCGCGGCGCGGGCGAGGTCCGGCAGGTCCTTCTGCTGGTCAAACGGGACGAGGCCGGGGAGAAATCCCTGTTCGACCGGCGTTTGCAGGAGTTCCGCGACCGGATCCGGGCCACCCATGTCCTGGACTGGTTTGCCGGGGACGACCTGGAGCGGCTGGTGCGGGAGCACGATCCCGGGCTGGTGCGCGGGGCGGTGGAAACGGTGCGCGGGGTCCTGGAGGCACGGCATCCCGGAGCGGAGATCGAGGTGCAGGCATTGGGGGAGCGGGGGGTGGCGGCCCTGCGCCGCAAGGGGGGGCCTTCCCCCGATCTGGACCGCCGCCTCGACCGGCTGGCCTGGGCGGAGCGGGCGGGATGGGGGGGGCTGGCGCTGGGCATCCTGGGTCTCGGGTGGAGCTGGTGGCGGGGCACGCTGGGGCGGATCACCCTGCAGGCGGTGGTGGGGATGGCCATTCTGGGGGTGACCCTGCCGGCGATGGCCGTGTTCGCGACGGGGGCCTACCGGTTTGGCCGGGAGGCGGGCGAGCGCATGCGATGGCAGGCCCACCGGCTGGTGGAGAGGCGGCTGGCCGAAGTGGACCAGGGATACGAGGAGATGCTGAGGGCGATTGAGCGGGCGGTGGCGGGGGGGGCCTCCCGCCCGGCGGAACTGGGAGGAATCCTGGTGGGGCCGTCCTGGCCGGGGTTGCGGCTGGACGACGTGGTGAACGCGGCCTGGATTTTCAACGCCACCGGAACCGCGGAGTGGGGATCGACCGGGAAACTGCGGAACCCGGAACGGGACAGAGCGCTGGCCGGGGCCCTGGTGCGGAACATCGAGCGCCTGCGGCAGGGGTTCCCGACGCCGGAGCGGACGGGGGACCCGGCGGTCGATTATGCCTTCGCCATGGGGCAGGTGCGGGCGATGTCCCGGCAGATGGGGCGGATCGCCTCTCTCGGCGGGTTCGGGCGGGATTTCCATGTCCTCATCCATCCCTTGGCCGCCGGCCCATTGGGCGGGCCCGCCACGGACGGGTGCCGACCGGCAGGAGGCCGGCAGGGTTTCCCCTTTGCCGCCGCGGATGGCGGCGCGAAACGCGGGTTGCGCGCACCGCCAGGGGGCCGCCCTCAGGCGGAGCGGGAAGAGGGGGGTGCCGACCTCGTGGCCGCGGGGGCGGCGGGGCGGCGGTACCTGGTGGCGATGGTGGCGGGGTCGGCCTATCTCAAACAGGTGTATCTGCGGGCTCTCAGCGCGCGGCGGCGGGGGGCGGCCCCGGCGGACGGGGACGAGGTTGGTGTCGGGTTCCGGGTGGGCCTGGTCGGGGCGGGGACGGAGGGCCCGATGTGGAGCCGGCCGGAGCGTCTGCTGTTGGACGCGCGTCTGCAGGCCCTGTGCGACCGGGCCTTCCGGTCACAGCAGGTGGCGGACGGGGTCCTGGAGAGCGGCGGGGGGCGGTCCTGGCTGGTCACGGTCCTTCCCGGCCAGCGGTTGACCGGGCGTCTGCTGGTGGGGGCGGTGCCGCTCGGTCCGGTCCTGGCGCGGGCGGAGCGGCTCCGGGTGATGACGGGGGGGGTCCTGCTGGGCCTGCTTGGGTTTGCGGTCGGGGCCGCCCTCCTGCTGGCGGGTTTCTTTTCTCTGCGCCTGGGCGGCTTGGCACGGGCCCTGGAGCGTCTGCGGCGGCGGGAGTTCCAGGTGGGGGCGGTTCCGGGGCCGGACGAGTTCGGGGCGCTGGCGGCCGGATTGGAACGGTCGGCGCACACGCTGTCAGAGATCGTTTCCGCCGTGCCGGTGCAGAAGACCCTGGTGTTCGAGGGGAAGGTGGAGGAGGCGGGGGTCCGGGTGGAAGGCCGTTTCCAGGCGGCGGGCCTGCTGGGGGGCGATTTCAGCGAAGTCTGGCGGCCGGAGCCGGGGCGTCTGCTGTTGTGCCTGGGAGATGTGGCGGGAAGCGGGGTCGATGCCTCCCTGCTGGGGGCCCGGGCGAAGCTGGGCCTGCGCCTGGCGGGGGAGCGTGAACGGGACCCCGCGGGCATGCTGACCTGCCTGAACGGGCACCTGGCGAGGGTTGGCGGGAAGGGACGGCATTTCGCCCTGCTGGTCGCTCTCTGGGAAGAAGCCGGTGGGCGTCTGACCTGGGCGAACGCGGGGGGCTGTTGGCCTCTGCATCTGCGGGACGGGCGGGCCACGTGGTGGCGGGGTTCCCAGCCGCCGCTGGGCAGTCCGATGGCGAAGGGGTATACGAGCCAGAGCCGGGACCTGCGGCCGGGGGAGGCGGTGGTTTTCTTTTCCAACGGCTGGATCAAGGGACTGCCGGTGGAAGCCGGACAGGATGCCTACGAGGTGTTTGCCGGCCTGGTGGCGGAGAGCCGTCAGCCGGACACCGATGCCTTCGTCCGGGCCCTGGCCGAGCGGATCAGCGCCCGTCCGGGCGGCGGGCAGGAGGATGACCGGACCATGCTGGTGCTGAGCCGGGAGGGCCCGGGCGCATGATGGTGTCGGGAACAGCCCCGGCCAGCCCGAGGGATGCCGGCGGCGGCCGGCCGGCCGCCGGAGGGGAAGGAATGGGGCGGGGCGGGTGGTGGCTGTTGGCTTTGTGCGTCTGGGCGCCGCTGGCCTGCCTGCTCCTGGCGGGGATGCGGCAGGCCGCCGCCGGCCGGGAACGGACCGGCCTGGACCTTCTGCGCGAGCGGCTTCGGTATCGGGCGGAGGCTGGCCGGCAGTTGGGGCGGGAAGACCGCAAGCTGGGGGTGGTCTGGGCTGTCCTGCGGCACCGGGCCCGGGGTCTGGCCCTGGAGCCCTGGCGGCAAAGGATCCGCCGCGGTCTCGAGCAGGCGGGGATGGGGCCCCGGTGGGTGGAGGCCATGACGGTCGACGGGGCGGCGGTGCCCTTTCCGCTCCTGGCGGGCAGGATGCTGGAAGGCTGTGGGAGCCAGCCGCCATCAGGGGTACTGAGCCCGGCCGATCTCCTGCGGGTGCTGGCGACCGGCCGGCAGGGAGAGATCGCCCAGGCGGAGGGGGTGGTCCGGTTCCGGGGGTGGGGTGACCTGCCGCTGTCGGTCTTCGGGGAGGCGAGGCAGGAACACGCCTGGTGCCGGTTGCCAATCGGCACCCATGG
>CAZKPI010000365.1:0-5554 GCA_964554555.1 uncultured bacterium | reverse complement strand
CGTCGCGGCCGGCGGCGGCGGCGGGGGTGGTTCGGCGCCCGCGCCCGGCCCGTCCCCCGCTCCGTCGCCGGTGCCCCCGCCTGTTCCCGCGCCCAGCCCGTAGCGGTGGAAGAACTGGATGGCATAGGCCCCGGAGTCATGGTTGGCGAAAATCGGCCGGAACCGGAACAGGCCCCCGCCTTTCACTGCCACCCAGAGCTGACCGAGGGGGGAGAAAGTGATGTCGGAGATCCGCTTGTTGGCGAGGAAGGCCTGGATCCAGAGTTCGGGGTCGTCGAACCCCTGCTCCTTGACCTCGCGCAGGACCGCGGTGGTCGAGGCAAAGGCGGGGTTGTCGGGGTCGAGGGCGGCCGCGGCCAGGTGGGCCCGGATCCGCTGTTCGATCAGCCGGCCGATCGCGAAGTTCTCCAGGAAGCTTTCGCTGAAGCTGAGGGGGACGACCTCCAGGGTGTCGAGGGCGCCGTAGCCCTGACCCAGGGGGTTTGAGGTCACCGCCGTGAACCAGCCCGGGCGAACCAGGTCGATGCGGTCCGAGCCCAGCTGTTTCACGAACGCCCCGTTGGCGGTGGCAATGTAGAGCGGCCGCTCACCGCCCGCGCCCGGCAGGCGGGCCAGCAGGCTTTTGATCTCGGCCACGATCTCCTCGTGCGGCCGGCCCGAATCGACGGTATAGAGCCGCCTGTCGCGCAGTCCGAGCCCCTTGAGCATGGCCTTGTAGGTGGCCCTGATCTTTTCGAGGAACTCTTTGTCCTGGTTGTCCCCCCAGGCCATCGCGTAGATCCAGGGATCGGTCACGCCCGGCGCCGCGTCGAGAGGCACCTTTTCGAACCGGGTGAACTTCGCCCGCGCCAGGCCGTCGGAGGTGCCGACCCACAGCCCGCCCTGGGCGTCAGTACCCAGGCACTGGATGAGATTGGCCGGCAGGCCGTCCTGATCGGTATACCGCGTGAACCCGGCGCCGTCCTTGCGGACCAGCCCGCGGCTGGTGCCCACCCACAGTTCCGATGCGTTCTCCCGTTGGCAGACCGACAGGCAGACGTTGTCGGCCAGCCCGTCCTCGAAGAAGAACTTGCGGCCCGCCACCGCCCGGGTGTTGGGGGGCAGGTAGTTGAGGCCGCTCGCGGTGCAGATCCAGACCGTGCCGTCCTGCCCGATCCAGATGTCGTGGATGGCGTCGAAGGACAGCCCCTCCCGCTTATGGGTGATCTGTGTCCAACCCTTGCCGTCGGGCCGGATGATGATCAATCCCTTGTCCTCGGTGCCGACGAAAACGGTTCCCTTGCGGTCGACCGCCACCGCGGTGATCTCGTCGGAAGGGAAGCCGTTGATGCGGCCGAAGTAGAGGTCGTCGCAGGCCGCCGACTGGCAGGCCTCCGCCCGGGCCGGCGCCCAGGCGAGAACGACGGCCGCCAGCCAGACCACCACCAGGTTCCGACATCGCATGCAGGCTTCCTCCTTCATCTGTCCATCCCGGCCCCCGAGGATCGGAGCGGAGCCGGGGAACGGCGGCGGGGACGGGCCGCGGCCGTCCCGGCCCGGGGCTGACGGCCGCGCCTGTTTTCCCGGCGGGGGGCCGGCGGCTCGAACGGGAATCCCCCTGGCGGGAGAGGACTAGACGGCACTGCGGTAGAACTTCTCCATGTCGTCGCGGAACTCCCGCCGCGAGGCCTCCCACGAGTAGAACATGTGGCCGCCCGCGTAGTGTTTCACGGTGAGGTTCTTCCGCTGTTCGGGAAGCAGGCGCATCTGCTTGACCAGCCGCGCCGAGGCATGGTACGGGGTCACCAGGTCGAAGTAGCCGTGCGTGATGAACACCTTCATGTGCGGGTTGAGGGCCATGCCGTAGCGCAGTTCGTCGGTCGCCCCGATCTGCCGCATGAAGAAATGCGCCTGCCGGTCGTCGGCCCAGTTCCGGTTCACTTCCTGGCTGAGCAGGTGGTAAGCACGCTCGGTGTCGAGCCGCAGGGTCTTGCGCAACTGCGTGTTGATGCCCCCGGCGAACGCCCGGTCGAGCCCCGACAGGGTGGGGTCGGGCCCGAACTCCCACTCGCGGTTGGGGAAGGGGTCGATGGCGGTGATCGAGGCGTCATACAGGCCGCAGACCTTCCGCTCGTCCTTCAGCAGTTTCTTGGCGAAGGTCCAGTGGGCGATCCGGCCTTCCGAGTCGCGCAGGTAGTCGACCGGGATGCCGATGAATGCCGACATCTCGCGGAGAATGGCCTCGCGTTCCTTCGCCGGCAGGTCGTCGCCCCGCGCCAGCAGATGGAACAGGCGGCCGTGGGCGAACTCCTCGGCCGCCCGGGTGACCGCGGCCAGCGGGGTTCCCTTCTTGAACCGGGCCGACCGCCCGTGGATCATGGCGGCCGCGGCCATCGTCGGGAACAGGTCGGTCCAGGCCTGCAGGTCGTAGTCGGAGGGGTTGAGGGGAACAAACTCCAGGGCGGGGGAGATGATGATGGCGCCGTTCAGGCCCACCCCGAAGGTCTCCTGCAGACGCTTGGCCAGGCAGGCGGTGCGGAACCCGCCGTAGCTCTCGCCTGCCACGAACACCGGCGATTCCCACCGCCGGTGCTTCGACAGGAACCGCGAGATGAACTCGCCCAGCGACTCGAGGTCGCGGTTCAGCTTGAAGAACTCTTTCTCATCGACCTTCTCGGCTGGTTCCTTGCCGGCCTCGGCCGGCTTCCCCTCCGGGTTGTTCTTCTTCACCATCCGGCTGAAGCCGGTGCCGATCGGGTCGATGAACACGAGGTCAGTGAAGGGAAGCCAGGATTCCTGGTTGGTGGCAATCGTCACCGGCGGCTTGGGAACGGTGCCGTTCGCCTCGAACCGCACCCGGTGCGGGCCGAGGGCCCCCATGTGCAGGTAGGCGGAGGCCGCCCCGGGGCCGCCGTTGAAGACGAACGTCAGCGGCCGGCCGGTCACCTCGGCCCGCTTCTTCAGGTAGGCGATGTGGAACATCTCCGCCACGGGCTCATCCTTCTTGTACAGGACCAGCCACTCGGCGCGGGCCTGGTACTCGATCCGGCGGCCGGCGATCGTCTGGACGTGATCGGTCACCGACCCCTTCGGCGGTTCGTAGGCCTTCTTCCCTTCGTCCTTCTTCGCTTCCTCCGGGGCGGGTTTTCCCTGGCCGGGCCTGTTTTTGCCTGCCTCATCCTTCGGGGTCATGGCCTTCTCCTTGTGATGGTGGATTCTGCTGATCCACGATACCAGATTGGCCGGGAGTTCGGAAACCCTCGTCCCGGCGGGCGCCAATGCCCGCGTTCAGCCGGCGCGGCGAGCGGCCCTTCGCGTCGGCCTGACGAGGGACTTTCGACCCCTGCCGGTCGGCCCCCTGGCGGGTGGCGGCCATCGCGTTTGGTGCGGCCGTCGAGGCGGCAAGGGGAACTTCCGCCCTCCTGGCGGTCGGTACGGTATGCTGACAGCATGTGGGAATCATTGGACCGTCTCCTGGAACTTCTGCCAACGGAAGGGGCCGGGGCCGCCCGGCGCTGGCTCGGGGAGGCGGCGGGGAAGGCCGGTGACGATGCGGAGAGCGGGGCCCTGCAGAGGGTCATCGACCGCGAGGCGGGGGCGCTGGAAGGCTGGGAACCAGCCCGCGAGCCGGCCTTCGCCCTTCAGCAGATCCGGAACCGGGCGGCGGCCTGCGGGTTTGTCTCCCTGGCCGCCGAGGCGGAACGGCGGCTCGAGGCCCTCGGACAGCCTTGGCTGGAAGACCGGCTGGCGGGCGTCTCGGAAAACCCCGCCCTGATCCGGACCCTCCCCGGCGGCCCGGGTCGCCGCCAGCCGCCCCTGACCGCCGACGGGAAGGCCACGATCAACCGGGTGGCCGGGCAGGTCGAGATCTGCGACCTGGCGACCGGCCGCCTGGTCGCCGCCCACCCGGTCGGGAAGGGCGCCCTGGTGGCCGGCCCCGGCGGCTGGATGCTGAACGAGACCGGCGACTGGCATGTCTACCAGTTGCGGAACGTCACCACCGGCAAGGTCGTGGTCAACCTTCCCCGGCCCGAGGTCAAGCACTTCCGCTTCAGCCGCGACTACCGTCTGTTCGGCTTTGGCACCGACCGGTCGACCGGGTTCGACGGGGAGTACTTCTCCTCGTTCGAGGCTGAGATCTGGGATGTCGATCGGGGCGGCCCCGCCTGGACCATCAAAGGCGAGGCCGAGCGCGCCGGCGGCCTGATCGCGCTGGCCATCAGTCCTGACCAGCGCCATGCCGCGGTCATCGGCTGTTCGGTCCTGTATCTTCGCCGGCTGGCCGACAACACGACGGTCGGCACCTGGCCTTCCGCCTCCCTGCAGGCCGAGGACCTCGCCTTCACCCCCGACGGGCGCCGCCTGGTGATGAACGACGGTTCCGCCATCCGCGTGGTGGAGACGGCCACGGGCGCTCTGCGCTCGATCGACCTCCCCGGGGGGGCGGGGGTCATGGCCCTGTCGCCCGACGGGGCGTTCGCCGCCACCACGGGCCGGGGCCGCCTGCGGCTCTGGAGTCTCGACGCCGGCCGCCAGCTCTGGGAACAGCCGATCCCCGACCTGTTCAACCAGCCCATCTGGTTCCTGCCTCCGGTTGGCCTGCTCGCCGTGGCTGTGACTGCCGGCCGGCTCGCGCTGTTCGACCTGGCGGCCGGGGGGGCCTGCCGGTGCACCTTCGACGCCCATGGCGGCATGGTCGATTCCCTTGCGGTCTCTCCCGACGGCCGGTTCCTCGTCACCTCCGACCACGCTTCGGTCAAGGTCTGGAACCTGGCCGCCCTGACCGCGGCCGTCCCCGCCTCGCCGGCCGCCCTGCGGGCTTTTCGGGTGGAAGTCACCCCCGACGGCCGCCGCGCCGTGCTGATCACGAAGACCGGCGTGCAGGCCGTCGCCCTCGACCGCTCACCCCCGGCGGTCCTCTGGGAGGCGTCCGGCCTTCCCCGTCTCAGCGGCGTGGCGACGAGCCCGGATGGAGCCTGGGTGCTGGCCTGTTCCTCCGATGGTACGGTCAGGCGGTATCCGGTCGACGGCGGGGAGGCCGTCGTGCGGGAGGGCTTCGGCTGGCGCCTGGGCTCCCTGTCCTGGAGCCCCTGCGGCACCTGGCTCGTCGCTGTCCTCGACCTGGGGAAATGCCTGGAGATCTGGCGGGCCGATGCCGGACCGGGCCTGGTTGCCGCGGGGGAACCCTGGCGCGTGGAGGTGCCGGGACGACTGCGCGATTTCGCCTTCAGCCCCGATGGGAAGCTCCTGGCCGTCCTGGACGACAAGAACGTCCGGATCCTCGTCCCGGCGGAGCGCCGCCTCGCCGCCGATTTTCCCTGCCGGGCCCGCCGTCTGGCCCTTCGCCAGGATGGATTCCTGCTCACCGCCCGGGCCCGCCACCTCGTCGCCCAGCTCT
This sequence comes from uncultured bacterium, assembly GCA_964554555.1. Classification (GTDB taxonomy): domain Bacteria; phylum Muiribacteriota; class Ozemobacteria; order Ozemobacterales; family Ozemobacteraceae; genus Ozemobacter. The sequence continues at coordinate 177 of CAZKPI010000365.1, read as the reverse complement.
GGGACTGGACCGCCGGCCAGCCGGCGGCCGACGGCCGGGCCGAAGGCTATGACGGAGCGGCCCTCAGCCCTGACGGCCGCTGGGCGGTCACCGGCAGTGGCCGCCTGCTCGTCGAGGAGGCCCGGCCCGGCCAACCGGCCCGGGCGACGGCCGGGGCCGCGGAGGATGCGCCATCCT
>CAZKPI010000364.1:2316-5557 GCA_964554555.1 uncultured bacterium | reverse complement strand
TGCCCGCCGCCGCGGGGCCGGCGGCCGGAACGGATGCCCGGGCCGGGATCTCCTGATCCTCCCTGGGCAGGAAAGCCCGCACGGCCTGGCCGGGAAGATTGACCAGGACGAGGAAGATCTCCAGCACGGCCTTTCCCAGGTCGCCGGCCATGCTGGCCCCCGCCGCGGCCAGACCATGCATCCCGTCAAGCGCCTGCTCAGCGCCCGGAGCAACCTGCGCGAAGCCCCAATGGAGGATGATCAGGATCACGAGACAGGCCATCAGCAAGGCGGAGAGCGCTCCGACGAGGCCCAGGGCGATGGGAAAGACGGTCGCCAGAAAGATGAGCAGGCCCACCGCGACCGCCGCGATCGCGGAACGGGCCACCCGGCTTTTCCGCACCTTGGGCTCGGCCATCCCTTCCCCCTTCGCCATCCCCAGACCGGTAAAGCAAGGGACATACCAGTCTTCTCGCCCACGCCGAGCCCCTTGGGAAGCGCATTCCGGCCGAATCCCGCCCTGCGCCGGCGCTGGCCCGGTGCGACAGGCCTGGCACGGGGAACCGGCCAAGCACCGTGCCAGCCCCCGAGCCGCTCCGGTTTTCGGCCCCTGGCGGGGGCATTGAGAGACGCCTTCCGGCGCGGTAGAATGGTGCCGCCGGGGGCTGATGCCCCGCGGCACAGGAGGAGGGGAACCATGAGGAACCGGCCCTGCGGCCGCCGGCCGGGCGGCCGGCCGCCGACCGTTCCGGCCGTCCCGGGGAAGCCGGCTGGCACCCCTTCCCCCCGGATTCCCGGCGCTTCCGCCACCGGAGCGGGCCCTGATGAGCGGCCGATCCCCGGAAATGCCCGCCGCCGGTTCCCCCCGTGCATCCCCGCCGCGGGTCCGTCGTTCCCCGAAGCGAGGGCGGTCCCGGCCGCCCGCACCCCACCAGAGGAGTTTGAGAACATGAACCGTTGTCGCCGCCTGTTGCCCCTGGCCGTCCTGGCCCTGCTGGTCGTGACCAGCGCCTTCCCTCCCCCCGCCCTGGCCAAGACCGGGCCGCTCACCGCGACCCTGGGCGGAACCGACCGCTACCTGGGCCACGTCGCCCTCGACAAGCCCATCTACCGCACGGGCGAGCCCCTGTTCGCCCGGGTCACCGTCCTGCACGCGATGACCCGCCGGCCCTGGCCGGCCGCCGGATATCTGGGCGCCCTGGTCGAGGTGCGCGGTCCCAAGGGCGAGATCGTCCATTCGAGCTACATCAACGGCGCCGACAGCGTGCTTGGTTTCCGCTGGGACATCCCCGACGGCCTGGCGGGCGGGGAATACACCCTCGCCGTGACCTTCCCCGACCAGGGTTTCCCCCCCGCGGAACGGACCTTCGACATCCGGGTGTTCCGCGCCCCGCGCCTGAAGAGCCAGATCATCTTTTTGCGCGACGGCTACGGCCCCGGTGACCAGGCGGCCGCCGCCCTCCACGTGGAGCGCGCCGAGGGCGGCTTCCCCGCGGGGGCGAAGGTGACCCCCACCGTCCTGGTCGACGGCCGGCCCGTGGCGGCCGACCCCGCCGCGGTCGACGGGGAGGGCAACTGCACCGTCCGCTTCACCCTGCCCGCCGTCATCGAACGCGGCGAAGGCACGCTGGCGCTGACCATCGAGGACGGCGGCACGGTCGAGACGGCCGCCAAGACCATCCCCATCCTCCTGCAGACCCTCGACGTGCAGGTCTACCCCGAAGGGGGCGATCTCGTGTGCGGCCTCCCCGGCCGGATCTACGTCGAGGCCCGCACCCCGGCGAAGAAGCCCGCCGACTTCTCGGCCGTGATCGAGGACCAGAACGGCCGCGAAGCCGGCCGCCTGCGGACCGAGCACGAGGGCCGCGGCCGCGCCGTCTTCACCCCGGTCGCCGGCCGGACCTACCGGTTGCGCATCATCGAACCCGCCGGCCTCAAACCGGTTCCCCTGCCCGCCCCCGCGGCCAGGGGGGTCGTGCTGACCGCGCGCCAGGACGCGACCGCGCCCGGGAAGCCGGTCGCCCTGCGGGTGGCGGCCACCGACGCCGGGCCGGTCACGGTGACGCTGAGCCAGCGTGAGGTCGAGCTGGACAAGCGCCAGCTCGACCTGAAAGCCGGCGTGGCCCAGGACCTGGAACTGAAGGCGGGCGAGGCGGCGGGGGTGCTGACTGCCACCGTCTGGTCGGCCGACAACCGGCCGCTGGCCGAGCGGCTGGTGTTCGTCCATCCGGCCCGCCGCGTGCGGGTGACGGTGACCCCGGACGCCCCCGCCTGCACGCCGGGCGGCACCGTCCGCCTGACGGTCCGGGCCGTGGACGAAGCGGGAAAGCCCGTCGCCGCCATGGTCGGCGTGACGGTGACCGACGACAGCGTCCTCGAGATGATCGAGAAACGCGAACAGGCCCCGCGCCTGCCGGCCATGGCCTTCCTCGAACCGGAGGTCACCGAACTGCGCGACGCCCATCTCTACCTCGACGCCGACGATCCGAAGGCCCCGGCGGCCCTCGACCTTCTGCTGGGAACCCAGGGCTGGCGCCGCTTCGCCCTGGTCGATGCGGCGAAGTTCATGGAAAAACACGGGGACGCCGGCCGCCGCCTGTTCGCGGTGCGGCTGGTGCTCGACCGGGAGAGGGCCAAGCTGGAGGCGGCCGGCGGCGGCCTGCGCGTCCTCGAGGAGGGGGCCGAATTCGGCGGCCGCGCCCTCCCGCCGGTCATGATGGATGGGGCCCTGCCCCCCGTGCCGGCACCCGGGCCCGCCCCCGAGGCCAACGCGGGGATGCCGGCCGATGAGCTCGTGGAGCCGGGCGCGCCGGCCGCGCCGCCCCCGCCCGGCGACCTCGACGTGGTGACCCGGCCGGCGGGCCCCGCCCCGGAACAGCAGGGATTGAAGGAGGTATTGGAGCGGGCGGCGCCGCAACGCGGCCTGTTCCTGGAAAAGAGGCAGGACGCGATGGCCGGCAAGCCGGCCGTGGCGTATGTCCGCGAATTCGCCCACCAGGCCCGCCCCGACCGCCGGCCGGGGGAGCGGGTCGATTTCACCGAGACCCTGTTCTGGCATGCCGGGCTCAAGACCGACCCCAAGACCGGCCTGGCCTCCTGCACCTTCGAGCTCAGCGACTCCGTGACCACCTTCCGGGTCCTGGCCGACGCCTTCACCGCCGAGGGGGCCCTGGGCGCCGGCTCGGGCACCGTCGAGGCGGTGGAGCCGTTCAACCTCGAGCCCAAACTGCCGCTCGAGGTCACCGCGGGTGACCAGCTCCAG
>CAZKPI010000364.1:2035-2295 GCA_964554555.1 uncultured bacterium | reverse complement strand
CACCCTGATCAACCGCCAGACCTCCCCGATCACCCACCTGGCCTTCACGGTCACGGCCGGCGACTCCCTGGAACCGGGCGCCCTGCCGGCCCGCGACCTGCCGGCCGGGGCCCGCGAGCGCGTGCTGTTGCCGGTCTACGTCGGCTCGGGCACCGCGCCCGCCCCGCTGACCATCGAGGCGGCGGGGGACGGCCTGCGCGACAAGGTGACCCGCACGGTCGGGGTCCGGCCCGCCGGATTCCCGCTGGAAGTGCCCTTTG
>CAZKPI010000364.1:0-2010 GCA_964554555.1 uncultured bacterium | reverse complement strand
GCCCGGCACGAGTTCACCATTCCGCACACGGTTGTACAAGGCAGTATCAAGGCCCGCGCCAGCGTCTTCCCCACCCCTCTGGGCAACCTGACCGCCGCCCTGGAGCGGATGCTGGTCGAGCCCAGCGGCTGTTTCGAGCAGACCAGCTCGACGAACTTCCCCCTGGTCATGGCCCAGCAGTATTTCCAGACCCACACCGGCGTGGCGCCCGCCCTGGTCAAGAAGGGCCAGGAACTGCTGGAGAAGGGCTACCAGCGCCTGGTGGGCTTCGAATGCCCGCAGAAGGGGTACGAGTGGTTTGGGGGCGATCCCGGCCACGAAGCCCTGACCGCCTACGGTTTGCTCGAGTTCGTCGAGATGTCGCGGGTCCGGCCGGTCGATCCGGCGATGCTGGCGCGCACCCGCGCCTGGCTGTTGGGCCGCCGCGACGGCAAGGGCGGCTTTTTGCGCAATGCGCAGGCGCTCGACAGCTTCGGCCGCGCCCCGGCCGAGATCACCGACGCCTATATCGTCTGGGCCCTGCTGGAAGCAGGCGAGAAGGGGCTCGAGAAGGAGGTCGCCCAGGTCAAGGCGACGGCGGCGGCCAGCACCGACCCCTACCTGCTGGCCCTGGCGGGCAACGTCCTGGAGCTGGCCGGCGAGGCGGCCGGGGCACGCCCCATTCTTGACCGGCTGGCCAGGAAACAGGCCGGCGACGGCTCGGTGCCCGGAGCCGCCACCAGCATCACCATGAGCGGCGGCGAGGCGCTGACCATCGAGACGACCGCCCTGGCCGTGCTGGCCTGGCTGAGAATGCCCGAGTTCACCCCGAACGTCGAGAAGGGCCTGCAGTTCCTCAACCAGAGCTGTAAGGACGGCCGGTTCGGCTCCACCCAGTCGACCATCCTGGCCCTGCGCGCCATCCTGGCCTACGACCAGGCCCGGGCGCGCCCCAAGGCGGCCGGCCAGGTGCAGCTGCTGGTCGACGGTCAGCCGGTCGGCGGCCCGGTGGGGTTCGACGAGAAGGCCGAAGGGGCCATCAACCTGCCCGGGTTCGCCGAGCTCCTGAAACCCGGCCGCCACACCGTGGAACTGCGCATGACCGACGGGTCGGAGATGCCGTACGGCGTGACGGTGACCTTCCATGCCCTCCAGCCCGCCTCGGCACAGGAATGCAAGCTCACGCTGAGCACCGCCCTGGCCGCGGAGACGGTGGCCGAGGGCGCCGTCACCGAGGCCCGGGTCGGCATCGCCAACCGCACGAAGGATGTCTGCCCGATGCCCGTGGCGATCATCGGCCTGCCGGGCGGGCTGGAACCCCGCCACGACCAGCTGAAGGAACTGGTCAAGGCCGGAACGATCGACGCCTACGAAGTCCTGGGCCGCGAGGTGGTGCTCTACTGGCGCGCCTTCAAACCCGAAGAAAAGCGGTCGGTGAACCTCAGCCTGGTCGCCGCCATTCCCGGCACCTACACCGGGCCGGCGGCCCGGGCCTACCTCTACTACACCGACGAACACAAGACCTGGGTGCCCGGCCTGCGCGCCACCGTCACCCCCCTGGCCCAAACCAGCCGCTGACCGCCGGCCGGCCCTCGTTTCCTGCCGCCCCCCCGGCGTTCCGGCGCCGGGGGGCGCGGCCGGGTTCCCCCCCGGTTGCCAGGCCCGGGCGGGAGCGTGTAGGATGACACCCTGCCCACCTGATCGATGAAAGGCGGTGTTTGCAAGGCCATGCCCAGTTTCGAAGTGATCCTGACCACACACGGGCGCACCGTCGTCGCCGACATCCGCGGCTATTTCAACGACGAGGCCGGCCGCCGCCTGCAGGAGGGGTTGAAACCCCTGCTGAAGCAAGGATCCACCAAGATCCTCCTCGACTACTCGCCGTGCGAGGTCATCAACAGTCCCGGCGTGGCCGCCCTGCTCGAAACCGCCGTCGAGGTGATCGAGGACCACCGGGGAAGGCTGGTGCTGTGCGGTCTGCAGGAGACCAGCCGGAACATCCTGCAGATGGCGGGTCTGTTCACCTACGCC
>CAZKPI010000363.1:0-5590 GCA_964554555.1 uncultured bacterium | reverse complement strand
CGAGCCACCCCCCTGTGGAAAACTCAGTTTTCTGCCTACTCGTCTGGAACGAGAGAAAAGGGATCCAGACCGTTCATTACCCTCCAGACCTGGAGGGAAAGGGAGAACACCAGCAACAGGCCGGACGCGAACAGGATCTGCCGGAACCGGGCAAAACGCCCCCTGGGAATGGGCCGGTGCACCCACAACAGGCTGGCGTCGTCCCGGGGAAAGAGGGCCACGAGGTCGTTGGCGGAGGAGTAGGTCCGGGCCCCGGTCTGCAGGAAGTCCAGGCAGGCGGCCTGCACCGGGGCGGGAAGGCCAGTCAGGTCACACGAGGGAAATGAGGGGATCACCCCGGCCGACAGCAACCGGTTCCGGTGTTTGAACGAGTGGAGCCCCCACCTCTCCACGATGGCCTCCGCCCCCCGCCGGGGATGGATGACGCCAGCCAGGATGACCCCGCCTCCCCTGGCCACCAACATGCCCGCGGATCCGGGCCAGTCGAACCACATGCCGGAGGGCGAATCGACGGCAGGCCGTCGGAGGAACGGCCCGCCGTCCGGCGGAACCCCCAGGAATCGGGCCACCCTTTCCCAGAGGCCGGGTTCGCCAAGGAGGACGGCTCCGCCGGTCTGGAGATACTTCGACAGGAATCGGAACAGATCGGTTTCCGGGGCAGGGGTTCGGTCGGGACGGGTGGAAAAAACCACGGTTCCAGACTGGTCGAAGGCCCACACCGAGAGATGTGGCCCAAGGCATGGTGGGAACAGCCGGGCGAGTCCCTCCCGGATCGCCGTTCCGTGGGGGTGCGGCTGGGCCAGGACACCACCCGCGCGGCGGAGACGGTGCCGGAACCAGTTCCGTACTTCCAGACGCCCTGCCAGGAGGACACTCCGGGTGGTCAGGACTTTTTGGTGCCTGATCCCGTCCTCTTCCTCCATGCCGTCCCAGATCCGGTTGATGGCGGCGAAGAAGAGGAGGAACGGGAGAGCCAGGAATACCGTCACGGACAGGAGCCAACGCCAATGTGGTGTCAACCTGGAATCTCCCGGACATGCCCCACTTCGCGGGAGCCGATGGGAACGCGGGACATCCTGCCCTCCCGCCACTCGGCCAGCGAGCGGAGCGGGGTCGTGGAATGGGGCGCCATGGGGGGTCCTGGAAATCCTATCATGCGGGTCGTGGTCCGGGGAAGGCTTGCCCGAAGCCGCCCACAGACATCCTGCCGATCGCCAACCCTCCCCGATTCCGGTATACTTTCCGCCATGAAACGACATCCGTTACAGCCTGCCGCCGTCTGTGTCTTCTGCGCGTCGAGTGCCGACGTTTCCCCTGCCATCAAGGAGGCGGGGGCGCGGGCCGGCCGCCTGCTGGCCGAGGCCGGCCTCGACCTCGTCTACGGCGGCACCACCTGCGGCCTGATGAAGATCACCGCCGACGCCCACAAGGCGGCGGGGGGCCGGGTCATCGGCATCGTGCCGGGATTCATGGTCGAGAGGGGCATCGCCCATCCCGAGCTCGACGAGGTCGTCGCCGTGCCCGACATGCGCACCCGCAAGGGCACCATGATCGAGCGGTCCGGGGCCTTCCTCGTTCTGCCGGGCGGCATCGGCACCTACGACGAGCTGTTCGACACCCTTGCCCTCAAACAGCTGGGCAAGCACCACAAGCCCATCGTCCTGCTCAACACCGGCGGCTACTACGAGCCCCTGCTGGCCATGCTCCGCCACGGCGTCGCCGAGCACACCCTCAAGGCCCACCATCTGTCGCTGTTGGGGGTGGCGGCCACCCCTGAGGAGGCGCTCGATCTCCTCGCCGCGGGCGGCGGGCCCCCCCCCTTCCCGCCGAAAATCGGGGAGCACGACTGAACTGGTCCGGCCCGGGTCCGGAGGGTGCTGTCCTTCCCGGCGGGCCGCCTCAGCCGCCGATGGTGGGCAGGCTGGCGATTTGCGAGGGGTCGAGGGCCGACAACTTGTCGGGCCGGTAGCCGCGGGCCAGCAGGTGGTCGAGGATGGCCGGCAGTGCCTTCGGCCCGTTGCGGCCGCCGACGTGCATCAGCACCACCGCGCCGCGCCGGATGCGGGTCGTCACCTTGTCGATGATCCGCTGGACGGGCGGCTCCTGCCAGTCGATCGTGTCGATCGTCCAGTAGACGGGGCGGTAGCCGAGTTCCTCGGTCAGCCGCTCGACGCGCGCGTTCTGGGCGCCGAAGGGGAACCGGAAGAACGGCGCCCCGCGCCGCCCGGTCACCGCCACGAAGACCGCCTCGGCCTTCTCGAGCTCGGCGGCGATGGCCTCCTTTCCCCAGCCGGCCATGTTCTTGTGGCTCATGCTGTGATTGGCGATCTCGTGACCCTCGGCCAGGATCCGGCGGGCAAGATCAGGAAAGGATTTCACCCATTGCCCGGTCAGGAAAAAGGTCGAGCGGACCCCCCGCGCGGCCAGGGCGGCCAGGATCGGCTCCACCCCGTCGGCGTCAGCCCCGCCGTCGAAGGTCAGGAACACCTGACCCCCCGCATCGCCCGGCAGTCGCACCTGCTCATACTCACGGGCGGGGGTCTCTTCGGTGAGGGCCTCTGTCGCCGAAGGCTTGCCCGTCGCGCGCGGGGCGGGAACCGGGGCGGGACGGGGGACGGCGGTGACCGTAGCCCGTACCGGTTCCGCTTCCGGCATGATCGGGACGGGGGGCTTGGCGGCCGCGACCGGTCCGGGACGGGGCGCGGCCGGGGCCTCCCGGCGCAGGCGCTCGACCCGCAGATACCGCTCGCGGGCGGCCATGAAGGCGGGAAACAGGCGGACCGCCTCCCAGTAGGACTGCTGGGCTTCAGGGAGGTTTCCCATCTCCTCCTGCAGGAGGCCGAGATTGTACCAGGTCCAGTAGGTGGCCTGCAGGCGCAGGCTGGCCTGATACCAGTCGCGGGCGTCCTTCAAGTGGCCCAGGCGGCGCAGGGCACTGCCGATGTTGTTGTAGAGATGGACGTAGCGCGGGGCAAGGTCGATCGCGTACCGCCAGGTGCGGATCGCCCCGATCAGGTCGCCGGCGCGCGCCTGCTCAATGCCGTAGGCGTTGAGGGCGTTGACGTTCCTGGGATCGGCCTGCAGGACGGCCACGATCGCCGCCAGGTCGGGAGAGGAAGCCTGGAACGCCCACCCCGGCCGGCTTCCAGCCCACCAGCCTGCCGCCACGCCAATGAGGATGGCCAGACACCATCGCCTCACCATGTTTCCGGGATGCATACAAGGAATATCGGCCCCTCCCCCTCCACTCGATAGTCTCCGCGCCACCGGGCAAGGAGGTTCTCCGACCTGTCGGACATCCGTATGCCAACGGTTTCGTCTTCTGCCCTCCAGGTGTCTCCCTCCTGGTCCAGCGTCATGATTGACTTTGTGGTCGTAAGGCCGAGCCTCCCTGAAGACGGCAATAGGCCGAGGCAAGACCAACCACCAACGAAGACGGTGACGTGGAACCAGCCCTCCTGGCCTTCACCTTCCCATTTTTTCCGGGAATCTGGCATTGCGTTGGCTTCCATCGTCGGTCTCCCTTTTCCCCGTTTCTCCCATTCCCCTTTTCCTTTCCAATTCCTCATTCCTTCTCCGGGGCCCCTTTGCAGATCCGGTTCTTCGTTCCAGCTCGGGTTCCTTGTTCCAGTTCCCCTTCCCTCCTCATTTTTGGAATTTCCTGGTCCTCGCCTTCCCGCGCCACCTTTCCCCTTCCCTGCCGCCCCAAGGTTGTTTTGAACCGGGGGCCGGTTTTCCTGTATCAAGAAGTGTGGATGAAACGATGGATGACGGGCAACTCCTGCAGGCCGCCGGACGGGGCGACCTGGCCGCCTTCCGGGCCCTGTTCGACCGATATGCCCCGGCCATCCTGCGGTTCACCCGGCGGATGATCGGCGACGGCCCGGAGGTGGAAGACGTGGTGCAGGAGATCATGGAACGCCTGTGGACGCGGGCGCCCCTCTTCGACCCGGCCCGCGGCCGGCCCCGCCCGTGGATCTACCGCCTGGCCGGCCGGGTCATCGCCAACTGGCGGGCGGCCCGGGCGGTCCGGCAGGGGCGCGGTCAGGTCTCTCTGCAGGCCGTCGGCGAGGAATCGGTCCCGGCCGGCGGGGCCGGCCCCGAGGAGGTCGCCCTCCACCTCGACGAGGTGGCCCGGGTGACCGCCGGCCTTGGGGCCCTGCCCGGGGACTGCCGTGAGGTGCTCGTTCTGCGCCACCTGGAAGGACTGGGCATCCCCGAGATGGCCGAGATCCTCGGCTGTCCCGAAGGAACCGTGAAAAGCCGCATCTTCTACGCCCTGAAGAAACTGCGCGACGTGCTGACGAAGGAGAAGGTCCATGGAACGGACCCCGCGATGTGACGAAGCCAGGCTCCTGATGATCGACGGACTGGCCGAGGTTCCCCCCCGGCCCCCAGCGCCTCTCGCCGCCCATCTGGCCGCCTGCCCCGACTGCCGGTCGGAATGGGAATCCCTGGCCGGAACGGTGACCGCCCTGGGGCGCTTCCGCCATGGGGAGGAAAACCCGGCCGGACCGGCCGCCGACCGGGGGGAAGGCGCGACCCGGGCTTCCGGCGCCGGTGCGCCCCCCGCCGGCGACCGGGTGATTCTGGCCCGCCTCTGGACGGCCGTCGAGCGGCGCGTCCGGCAGACCCCGCAGGAGGTTCCCCCCCGCCGGGCCTCACCGGTCGCCCCCGGGGAGCCGGCCGAAGCGGTTCCCCTTTCCCTCGGCTGGCGGCTGGTGAACTACTCGTACCTGCTGGTGCTGGCCATCTGCCTGTATGCCGGCCTGGCGTCGTGTCAGCCCCACTTCCTCGAGGCGGCCGCCCTGCTGGGTCTGCCGGTCGACAGCTGGCTGGTGGCTGACTACGGGATCTTCCTGCTGTTCTACGCGGTGGGCGGCTTTTCGGCCCTGCTGGCCGCCCCTCTCCTGATCAAGGGGAAGGACGATCCCCACCCGTTCGTGGCCTGGGTTGGCCGGCAGTTTGGCCTGCTGACCGGCCGGATGGGGGTGCTCGCCTGCTGGTGATGCCCCGGCGGCGTTGGTTCCGAAGTGATCCTGACCTGGAGCGGGTCGCGAACCGCTCCCCCGGGTGACCGGCCCGGAATCCTGTCCGGATGGGCCTCACGAAACGTTTTGCAAGGGTGCCAGGCGGCCTGCCCGGGCCGCCGGAGAGAGAAGGAGAACGACCATGGAATTCCGCACGGAGGACCTGACCCTCAAGAAGCTCCTGGTGTATGCGTTCGTGGCGCTGGTCAGCCTGCTGATCCTGAAGATCTTCATGCTGCACCTGCTCCCGCTGGGTATCCTGCTGTTCCTGTTCCTGTCGCCGGCGGTGTTCGTGCTGGCCGACGCGCAGGAGCGCGGGGTCAGCCGGCCGATGGCCTGGGCCGTCTTCACCCTGTTCACCTGGGTGTTCGGCCTGATGATCTACCTGCTGGCCCGCCCCGACCAGGCGCGCGGCAAGACCTTCTGCCCGCACTGCGGCGGCGAGACCGACCCCCGGTTCCACAACTGCCCCTGGTGCGGCCGGTCTCTGGTACAAACCGCCGGAAAGTGTCCATCCTGCCAGACCGACCTGAAGCCCGGCTGGAAGTACTGCCCCTCCT
>CAZKPI010000362.1:0-5613 GCA_964554555.1 uncultured bacterium | reverse complement strand
AGGCACGGCTGGCCTTTCTCGAGGAACTGGTGGTCCGCCGCGAACTGTCAGACAATTTCTGTTTGTACAACCCTGACTACGACACGCCCGAGGGCTACCCGGCCTGGGCAAAGAAAACCCTGGCCCTGCACGCCCACGATCCCCGCGAGCACCTTTACGACCTCGACGCCTTCACCGCCGCCCGCACCCACGACGACCTGTGGAACGCCGCCCAGCGCCAGATGGTCCGCACCGGCAAGATGCACGGCTACCTGCGCATGTACTGGGCCAAGAAGATCCTGGAGTGGACGCCGACCGCGGCCGAGGCCCACCGCATCGCCCTCGCCCTCAACGACACCTGGGAACTCGACGGCCGCGACCCCAACGGCTACGTCGGCATCGCCTGGAGCCTCGGCGGCGTCCACGACCGCCCCTGGGCCAACCGGCCCATCTTCGGCACCATCCGCTACATGTCGGCCAGCGGCTGTCGCGCCAAGTTCCGCGTCGCCGGCTTCCTCGCCCGGTGGCCGGCCTGACCGCCGCCCTGACGGAGGAAAAGCGTCCCGCGCGGCCAGGAAATCCTCTTTCCGGTCAGCCGATCAGAGGTGGGGGAAGTTGTTGAGGAACCCGGTGACGTCAAGCCGGGTCAGCCGCCCGTTGTTCGTCAGGAACCCCGCCCGGTCGAGCTTGCCCAGGAAGTGCACGATCATCCTCTTCCACCAGGGCCAGTCGTGGGCCACGTCAGGGCCCCACAGGTCGAACAGGTGCGGCACGTTCTTGGCGTTGAGGTGGGCCGACACGGCGGCGGCCTCCCCGTTCCATTCCTCCCACGGGCCCTGCCCGGCGCACATGATGAACAGGTCCCGGCGGAGGTTGTCGAGATACCAGGGATCCTGCAGACCGGGCAGGTACATCAGCGGGTCGTTGTAATACACGTCGTCGTTGCGGAAATCACCGACCGCGAAGGCGATCGAGTAGTTGCCGCTCATGCACAGCGCGATGTCAAACAGGTCGGGATGCCGCAGGAAGAAGTTGGCCGAGTGGTAGGCCCCGAAGCTGACGCCGGTGACCGCGATGCCGGCCCCCGGATGGCCGTCGTCGAGGATGAAGGGCACCACGTCGTGGGTGATGGCCCAATCGTAGTCATTGGCGCGGCGCGCCTTGTCGGCCGGGTGCGCGTTGGCGAACCACGACTCGTGGTCGAGCCCGTCGACGCAGTAGACCTGCACCTTGCCGTCATGGATGAAGGGGGCGATGGTCTCGATCATCGCGAAGTTCTCGAAATCGAAAAACCGCCCGCTGGAGCTGGGAAAGACAAGCAGGGGCTTGCCCCGGTGGCCGAACACGAGCATCTCGAGCGGACGGCCGATGGCCTTGCTGGGAATGGACAGATAGGTGCGCTTCATACGGCCTCCTGCTGGATGTAGGTGATCATGTCCCTGATCTCGCCCTCGTCGGGGGAACGGACCAGGTAGGCAAAATGCCCCATGACCGAATACTCAATCGGGTTCATGGGCTGGGCATGGACCAGGGCGGGGCCGCATCGCCGCACGATGTCGTCATGGGAATGCCGGTACCCGCGGTCGTTCTTGCGGCCGACGTAGGCGCAGTGGTAGCGGCGCTCGAACGCGAACTCGCGCCGGCCCTGGGCGATGACCGCCGCCCACCAGTCGTAGACGTCGATGTCGGAGGAGTAGTTGAACATGTGCGTGGTCAGCCCGCCCGGCGGACGCATGTTGATCTCCAGGCCCCGCAACTGGCCGTCGGGCTGGCGGTAGAATTCGATGTGGAAGAACTTCTCGCGGATGCCCGCCGCGCGCACGACGGCCCGGCCCAGCCGCTCGAGGTCGGCCGGCACCTGCCGGAAATTGTAGTAGTTCAGGTTCTGGTTGAGCTTCACGATCTTGTGGATGTCGTTGTTGAAGACGTGGCCCGTGAAGAAGGCCAGATTCCCCTCGCGGTCGGTGAGCCCGTCGAACGACTCGATGACCCCTTCCAGATACTCCTCCAGAAAGTAGGGGTAATCGCCTTTCCTCGCGAAGAAGTCGCGCAGGTCATCCTCCGAACGGATGGTATAGGTGTCGCCCGCCCCGACGCCGGAGTCGGGCTTGATGAAGGCGGGGAACCGGCCCCTGATGAAACGGCGGCACTGGTCGAACGTGCTGACCAGTTCCCCCCGCGCCGTGGGCACCTTGGCTCGCGCGAAGACCTGCTTCATCAGCGATTTCCGCTTCATGAACTGCAGGTCGCCGGGCCGCGGGCCGGGAATGTCGAACGCCTCGCGCACCGCCGCCTCCAGCTCGATCCAGGGCTCGAGGTGCGATTCGACCCGGTCGAGCCGGCCCCAGTGGTCGCGGAAATGGCGGCAGGCCTGCAGGACCTGCCCGGTGTCGTCGAGCCGGTCGACGCGGTAGTGCCCGGTCAGCGCCCGGCGCAGATCGTCGGGGAGCTGTTCGTCGGGCTGGTCGGTGACGCCGAACACCTTCACCCCGTGCTCGGCCAGCCGCTGGGTGAACAGCGCGTAATGGCGCGGGAAATGCGCCGACAGGTGGACGAGATTCATGGCGGTTTCTCCGGACCAGACGAACGTTCGGGGCGACAGATCACCGCCCGCGGTGGCCCCATGGTACCACAACGCAAAATGGAGCCACCACGCCTTTTTCTGCCTGGTCCGTTTCACCGCCAGCGAACCGCCACGCAGGCTTTCGAGCGGGAAACGCGTTTGCGTTCCCGGCGCCAGGAAAAAAGGTCCAGGGCCATCGCCCCTGGTGGGGTAAAAGGGACAAAGGCTTTTTGCCCACCCTTCAGGCGATCATCGAAAAACATGGGGGGCGGCGCCGTTTTCCGATACCATAGGGACATGGCCCTCTTCGCGCTGGCTTTTCTCACCATTTACGGCGGGTTCAACGGGTATGCCTGGTGGCGCCTGCGGCTGGCCGACCTTCTGCCGGCGGTCCTGTCCGGCCGGCCGGCCGCCTGCCTGTTCGTCATCATGACCCTGTCCCCCATCCTGCTCATGCAGATCGCCGGCCCCCTGCCGGTGCCGGCCCGGCGGCTGGCCGCCCTGTTCACCTACCTGTGGATGGCCGGCGTCTTCCAGTTCTTCTGCTGGTCGGTGTTCACCCGCCTCCTGCTCACCCTCGGGCGCGCCCTGGGGAACCCGGTCGGCCCCTGGGCGGCGGCCGCCTCCACCCCCCGCGCCCTGTTCCTCCTGCCCCTCGCCATCGTCGCCGCCCTGACCCTCTACGGGTTCCGGGAAGCCCGCCAGGTGTCCATCCGAACCCTGACCTTCCCGGTGGCCGGCCTGCCCCCCGGCCTGGCGCGGTTCCGGATCATGCAGGTGTCGGACCTGCATCTGGGCATGGTCGAGCCCGACCACCGCCTCCAGAACGTCGCCCGCTTCGCCCGGGAAACCGCCCCCGATCTGCTGGTGGGCACCGGGGACCTGTTCGACTCCTTCCTCCACGAGCGGGAGGAGGTGGCCGCCCTCTGGGCCTCGATCACCCCGCCCGCCGGCAAGCTGGCCGTCACGGGCAACCACGAGTTCTACGCGGGGCTCGGCGAACTGCTTCCCCTCTACGCGGCGGGCGGCTTCACCCTCCTGCGGGGCGAGGCGAGGCAGGTCACGCCCTTTCTCGGCGTGGCCGGAGTCGACGATCCGACCGCCCAGCGCCTGGGCCTGCCTCCGGCCGACGAGGCGGGCCTGCTCGACACCCTCGCCGCCACCGGGTTTCGCCTCCTCCTCAAGCACCAGCCGCTGATCGACCCCGCCGCCCGCGACCAGTTCGACCTGCAGTTGTCAGGGCACACCCATGGCGGGCAGATCTTTCCCTTCGCGGTGGTTCCCCGCCTCACCTTCGGGTTCTGGCCCGGCCTGACCCCCGTGGGCCGGCGGAGCCGCCTCTACCTGAGCCGCGGGACCGGCACCTGGGGCCCCCCCATCCGGGTCTTCGCCCCCCCCGAAATCGTCATCATCGACCTGGTTCCCCCGGCCGGACCGGCGGCCTCCTCCGCCGCAAACCCCGGCCCCGAAGGGCCCGCCACCGCCGGAGGAGGCGGAACGCCGGCCGGTTTCCGCTCCGCGGACTCTTCCCCGGAAGGCGGGAGCGGCCGATAACCGGCCGCCTCTGACCCTGCCGGATGCAGGGCAAACGCAAACCTTGGAACCGTGATCAGAGCGGGAGGAGCTCCGCTCCTCCCGACCTCCTTGCCAGGGGCCAAAGGCCCCTGGACCCCTGTTGCCTGCCTGCCGAACGCTCCGCGTTCGGCAGGGCGCCCGCCCGCTTCGCGGACCCTCCCGACCGAGCGTCTCTTCTGCCAATGCAGGGGTCAGGTGTGCGTTTGCCCTGGCCGGATGCGAACCCCTCGCATGCGGCGGCGGTTTCAGCTAGAATGGGCCCCAAAGGAACACCGCACGTATGAAGGTATCCTCACCGAATGTGTCGACCAACCGCTTCGGGAACCAGCCGTTCTTCCAGGACCTGATGATCAACCCCTCCGTGTTCCTGGCCGCGCCCGCCGACCAGCGGCCGGCCGCCGCCTGAGTCGTGGAAGCCCCGTCGTTCGTCCTGCGGGAACTGGAGTCTCCCGTCCGGTCCGCCCGCCTGCTGGCCCTGCAGAAGGCCTTTTTCGAGGGGAACAGCGAAGAGGTGCTGACCGCCCTCGAACTGCGCGAACTGCTCGAGGAGGATGAGGAATGCCGCCTGCTGGTCAAACAGGCCATCCAGGCGGTGCGGCGCCGCCTCGGCAAGGTCGTCGCCGAGTCCTTCGCCAGCTTCGACCCGGCCGCCTTCCATCAGCGGTACCAGGCCGCCTCCCCCGCCGACCGCCTTCATCTGCTGGAGGATCTCGACACCATTCAGCGCAGTGCCCTGGCCAGCCGCGCCCTCGACTGGTTCATCCACGAACGGGAGTCGCCGGTGGCGGCCGCCCTGCTGAGGATCTTCGGCGAGTTCTGGCCTCTTGAACGGCTCGACGCGGCGGCCGGCCGCCTGCACGACCCCTCCCTGGGCACCCGCATGGCCGCCCTCGGCCTGCTGGTCAAACGCGCCCCCCACCTGATCGCCGGCGACCTCGCTTCCCTGGTCGCCGACGAGGACCCGGGACTGCGGGCCCTGGCCATCCGCGGCCTGTTCGCCCTCGACCCGGCCCAGGCCTTGTCGCACCTGACGGGCATGCTCCTGAGCCCCGACCCCCCTCAGCGCCGCACCGGTCTGAATGTCTGCCTGGCCCTGCCCTTCGACCAGGTCAAGCCGCTCGTCCTGCGGTTCCTGGCCATCGAAACCGACCTGGAACTGCTCGAACTGGCCGGCCGCTATTTCAAGCTCAACCCCGACATCGACTCACCCTATCACCTCTGGGAGATCGCTGAGGAGAGCGTCCCGGCCAAGGCGGCCGTCCTGCGCCGCATCCTGCAGAGCACCTGCGAGGCGATCAGCGAATCCAATCTCCTGGGCGAGGACCGCAAGTTCCACGAATACTACCGTCAGCTCCAGGAATGGATCTACCGCAAGGCGGCCAGCCGGTTTGTGCAGGACTGCCTCGCCCGCCTGGAGCAGGCCGATGCCGCCGAAGCCCCTGAACTGGCCGAGGCCGTCAAAAAGAACATGCGGTCCGCCCCCGTCCGGGCGGCGT
>CAZKPI010000361.1:4917-5614 GCA_964554555.1 uncultured bacterium | reverse complement strand
ACCTGTCCGCGGTAGCGGCCCTCCGCCGGCGACGTGAACGAGGCGGTGAACGGCATCTCGGCCACCGCGCCGCGCGCCGCCAGCCGCAAGCGCGGCACCTCAAGCGCGGCCTCGACGGCCGGGCGGGCGAAGGGACCCTGGCCGCCCGCCCCAAACGTGAAGCCGCCGGCCGCCGACAGCCCCCACTTCCTCAGGGCGGCCCCCACGGCGGGAATCTCGGCCAGGCCCTTCACCACGGCCTGCAGGTCGTCCCCCTTCCCTTCGGCGCGGAACCGCCGGAAGGTGCGGGAGGCCGGCTCAACCGCGGCCGCCAGGTGCAGATCGACCTCGAACAACCGGCAGGAGGCGGTGGCTTCCCACCACTGCGGCCGCCAGCCCGCCGGATCGGGCGCGGAGTCGGGCCGCACCTCAGCCTGCAGGCGGTCGATCCACCACGGCTTGCCGTCCTTCTTCAGGCGCACCCGGTCGGCGGCCACCCGGGCGACCGGGGCGGGGCCGGGCCAGGCGAGCCGGGCCTCGACGACCTTCCCCCCTTCGAGCTCGAGCGAGTCGAAAGGCGGGCGGGCCAACCCGCAGGAATCGGCGACCTGGTCGCCGGTCACGGTGAGGGCCTGGCCGCCGGCGAGGGAACCGGTGATCTCCAGGTCGTAGGCGGTCACGCGGCGCGAGTCGGTGGCGAAGGTCACCGCGCCGCTGG
>CAZKPI010000361.1:0-4884 GCA_964554555.1 uncultured bacterium | reverse complement strand
GCCAGCTGTAAGCGGCCCTGCGACAGCAGGATCCGCCCCCCCAGGGCCACCCCCTGCGCGGGGTTCCGGCGGTTCCGGACGCGGGCCCCATCCAGTCTGAGGTCGGCGGTGCCGCGGGGCCAGTCGGCGGGCGAGGGGATGGCCACGTCAGCCCGCAGGGGCCCGACGACGGTCACCTTGTCGAAGAAGGCCTGGAACCGCTCGCGGATCGAAGCAGACAGGGGACGAGGTCCCAGACCGGGCGGTCGGCATCCACCTCGAGGCGGCCGGTGAGATCACGATACGAAGCCACGCCGTGGGTCAGCGTCCGGGTGGCCTCGAGGCTCAGTTCGCCGCCGGGCCGGCCCACGGTCAGCCACAGCCGGGATTCCCCGCCCTCCACCTGGCGCCACCCGGCGCGCAGGGAAAGCGGGTCGCCGGCCAGCACTGAGGAGAACTCCCCCGACACGTGGTCCGGGTTGCGCAGATCAAGGGTGCCGGTATGGCTTGAGACGAAGCCGGCGACCTGGAACGAGGCCCGTTCGACGGCGGCCAGCCCGCCGCGCGAGGTCAGCTTCAGATCGAGGTTCTCGACCGGCGGCAGGCCGGGCAGTTCGGCGCGCAGGCCGGCGGCCTCGCAGGCCACGACGGTCTCGCGCAGGGGGGTGGTGTCGGTCGCGCGGAGATCGACCCGGACTCGGCCGGCCAGGCGGGTCCCCTCCGGGAGCCAGGATTCCAGGGGGGACAGCGAATCGAGGCACAAAACGCCCGTCACCCCGGTGATGCGTTCGATGAGCGGCTTTCCCGGCCGACCGAACAGCCAGCGCAGGTTCAGCCGGCTCTTGTCGCGGCCGTCGTAGAACAGCACCCGGCGTCCGGCCGCCCCGAGGTTCTGGACGGCCAGCTCGAAATCCTGCCGCAGGAACTGGGCCGACAAGGTGAAATCGCCGGTGGTGTTCAGGCGGGTGACCTGGAAGGTCAGGAAGGAGGGGTCTTCGGGGAGGGTCACCTTGAGCAGGTGCGTGGTGAAATCGGCACCGGGGAATTTGCGCAGGAGCAGGTTCAGCCCGGTGCGGTAGAAGTTGCCGGGCGGCAGACGCAGGAGGCGGGCCACGGTGGGGTCGGGGAACAGGTCGCGGGGGTTGGGGACCAGCAGGCTCAGGTTGCGGATCTCGACGTGCGCGAGATACCGGTCGGCCAGAACCTGGGCCTTGGCCTGGGCCTGGGCGAGGTCGCCCGACCGGGAGGCGGGGCGGACCGACCCTGCCCCGGCGGCGGGGCCGGGGGCGGCTCCCATGTGGGGTTGGGGGGCGGCCGGGGCGGCAGAACCCGTTGCGGAGCCGGGCGTCGGCGCGGGGCCCGATCCGGGCGAGGCGTCAGGTGCCGTCGTTGCCCCGGCTCCGTTCGCGGCGGAGGGCGGGACGGCAGGATCGGGGGGTCCTGGGATGGCATCCGGCCCGGACGCGGGAGGGAAATCCCAGATGGCCCGGCCGTCGGCCGCCCGCGACAGGTTGACCACCGGGTCCTGGATGATGACCCGCTCCAGAACGAGGTTGCCAAAGAACACGTCGAACAGCGAGTAGCGCAGGGAAATGCGGGGGATCGACACGAACACCCCGCCCGCCGGGAAGGCCGGGTTTCGCACCATCAGGTGCTCCAGCTCGATGCCGTGGAGCAGGTCGCCGGAGATACGGCCCACGTCGAGCGGGAACCGGCCCTGGGTGAGGCCGGGCAGGACACTGCCCTTGATGTGGCCCTCGATCAGGTCGCTGTTCAGCCGGAAGAAATTGACGAAAAAGACCCCCGCCAGAAGCAGGAAGACCAGGGCCGCCAGCCCGACCAGGGTTCGCAGAAGGCGCCGCCGCCACCGACTGCCATGGATGCCGGACTGGTGCGCCGCCCGGCGCTTGGCCAGCTCCTGCGCCAGGGTGTCGAGGGTCTGCCGCGGATCGGGATTCGTCATCGTCTGTTCCCATCGTATTCTACAGAAAACTCCGCACGGGGAACAGGAATTTCCCTCGCCAAATTCCGACGACGGGTTGTCCCCCGCCCGCCAGCGAGGGAAACCCCGGGCTCATGGCCGGCAGAGGATTTCCAACGACCCTGCCGCAGGTTGTCTCCGGAGCATTTCCACCCGATTCGGCCAATGGGGCGATTCTTCTCCCATCCCCGCCGGAGAATTCCCCGCCGAATCCTGCCGGGGTATCCCGTGGACATCCTGAGGGGAAATCCCCCGGGCAGGGTTCGTGATATCCTGGGGCATGCCCACTGCCGATAACGCAATCCTTTTGGGAAGTCTTCCATGAACGGCTTGCCGCCCGCCCCTGCCTCCCCCGGCGCTCCCCGGCGGGCCTGGCTGGTCCCTGGCCTGCTTCTCCTGCTTGCCCTGGCCGGCGCCGGGGTGGTTTTGATCCCGGCCTTCCAGGCCTCCCGGGAAAAACCGCGGGACGAGGCCTGCGCCGCCAACATGGAGGTCCTGGCCCGGGCCATCGCCGAGTACAACCAGGATCACCCGGCCACGCCGATCGATGCGATGGCCGATGCCGGAAACGTGTTTTCCCCGACCTCGGTCCTCCCCCAGGGTCAGTATCTCCGGCACCCCCTGTCCAAACCCCTGCCCTCCTGCGATTATCTGGGTACGGGCCTGGCCAGCGGCGGACGGATCCATTGCCCCCAGCACGGCACCAGCGAAGACGTCCGCAAGAGGATCGCCAACCACCCCGTGGTCGTCCGCTTCCTCCGTCCGCTGGTCCGTTGGCTGTTTGGGGTCCGGTAGCCCCCCCCGCCGCGCCAGCCCGCACCTGCACCCCTCCTGGAGGCCCCTCGCATGCCAAAGCCCGCCGCACCGGCGTTCTACACCTCAATCGCTCCCTGGTACGAAGACATTTTTCCCCCCGACCCGGCCCTCGCCGCCTGGCTGGACCGCCTCCTCCCCCGCCGCGGCCGGGTTCTCGACATCGGCTGTGCCGCCGGCGGACTGGCCCGGAGCCTCGCGGCCCGGGGGCACCGGGTCACCGGCCTCGACCTCGACCCGGCCCTGGTCGATCTGGCCAGGGCCCGGAGCCAGACCGGGCAGGGCAGGCGGCCGCCGGAACCGCCCGTTTTTCTGACCGGTGACATGATGAATCTGGCCAAAACGGTTCCCGCGCGGGGTTTCGACCTGGTGACCTGCGTCGGCAACACCCTCGTCCACCTGCCCGGCCTCGCCGCGATCGGCCGCTTCCTCCGCCAGGCTCACGCGCGCCTGCGGCCGGGCGGGGCGCTGGTCGTGCAGGTCATCAACTACGACCGCGTCCTGCGGCTTCGCCCGCCCGGCCTGCCGCCCATCGACAACAAAAAGATCCATTTTGCCAGGATGTACCGCTACGACGAGGAGCCCGGCCGGATCGCCTTCCACACCACCCTGCGGATCAAGGCGGACGGAACGACCCTCCGCCACCGGGTTCTCCTCTTCCCCGCCACCCGCCGCGACCTGCTGGACCTCGTCCGGCAGGCGGGGTTCGTGCGGCCGGCCTGTTACGCCGACCCCGGCCAGACCCCCTGGCGGCCGTCCTCCTACCCTCTCTACCTGCGCGCCTTTCGCCGGCGCTGACCCTTGCCCACCCCGGTCAGTCCCTTCCGGCTCCCTTGACGGGAGAGAAGGGCTGTCGTACATTCAACCACCACGGGACGCATGATCAAGATCGATTCGATCGTCGGACGCCACTACAAGATCCTCGCCCAGCTGGGCGCGGGCGGCATGGGCATGGTTTTTCGCGCCCTCGACCAGAACCTCGGGCGCGAAGTGGCCATCAAGTTCCTTCTCGAGGACATCAGCCACAACAAGGAACTTGCCCAGCGGTTCCTCAACGAGGGCCGCATCCTGGCCACGATCAACCACCCGGCCGTCGTCACGGTCTACGCCTCCGACATCGACGAAAAGCTGAACTGCAGTTTCCTGGTCATGGAATTCTTCGACGGCGTCAGCATCGACAAGCGCCGCGAGGAGTATCTCCAGAACCCCCAGACCCTCCTGCACCACTTCATCGAACTCCTCGACGGGATCCACGCCTGCCACCAGAAGGGCATCATCCACCGCGACATCAAGCCCGGCAACGTTCTGGTCAACCGCGAGGGAAAACTCCGGATCGTCGACTTCGGCATTGCCAAGACGGCCCAGAAGCAGACCCGCACCGGGATCGCGATGGGCACCCCCCATTACATGTCCCCCGAGCAGTGCCTCGGCAAGGGGGAGATCAGCGCCAAGGCCGACATCTACTCGATCGGCGTCATGCTCTGGGAATTCCTGACCGGGCACCTCCCCTTTGACGTCGGGTCGGGGGCCGACGACCCCGCCCTGGCCATCGCCCTGATGCACCTCAACGAGCCGCCCCCCCTCGACAAGCTCAAGGACAGCCCCCTCGGCACCCGCCTGCGCGACCTGCTGAGCGGCATGCTGGCCAAAAAGCCAGAGGACCGTCCATCCATCCCCGCCATCATCGAGGTCCTCAAGGGGGAGGTCAAGCGCCTCCAGGCCGGCCCGGAATCGGCCAGGCCCGCCGGCAGTCCGTTCCAGGTGGGGGGTGTGGTCAACGACATCTACCACATCGAGAGCCTCCTCGGCGAAGGCGGCATGGGGCGGGTCTTCAAGGTGCGCGACACCGCCCTCAACCGCACGGTGGCGCTCAAGATCCTCACCGACGAGGCCCGCCAGGACGCCGGCATTCTCGAACGGTTCGTCCGGGAAGGGCAACTGCTGGCCGCGGTGGGCCATCCCAACGTGGTGGGCATCTTCGCCTCCTCGGTGGAGAAGACCACCGGCCAGCCCTTCCTGGTCATGGAGTACATCGACGGGGTCACCCTCGACACCCTCAAACCGACCCTGCTGAAGAACCCGCGCAAGGTCGCCCCCCTGATGCTCCAACT
>CAZKPI010000360.1:0-5623 GCA_964554555.1 uncultured bacterium | reverse complement strand
TGGGTCAGGGCCTCGCGGGCGGTCTCGGCCCGCCGCCCCGCGGCGAGCCGCTGGAGGTCCTCGGCGTGGGCCAGGCGCTCGGCGGCCAGGCCCTGCTGGGCCGTCACCTGCTGTTCCCGGCTCTGACGCAGGGCGTGCAGGCTGTTCAGCCAGTCGATGTGCCGGCGGACGGTCTGGCGTTCCTTCTCGCCGGCCTCGAGGTCGGCCAGCAGGGCCCCGACCTTCTGCTCCTGCGCCGCGAACTGTTCGGGGGTGATGATCTCCACGCCCTGCAGTTCGTTCTTCAGAGCCTTGATGCGGTCGGTGATCTCCTTGTGGTTCTGATGCGCGGCCTTGGACAGCTGGCAGTAGATCGCGGTGCCCGTGATCTGCTCGAGGATGGCGGCCCGGTCGTCGGGGGCCGCGTCGAGGAAAGCGGCGAACTGCCCCTGAGCCAGCAGGCAGGTGCGGTTGAACCGATCGAAATCGAGCCCGGTGATCTCGGCCACCTTTTTGGGCACGACCCGGACGCCCTGCACCTCCCAATCGTCGCCGGCCTGCTTGGGGGAGACCTGGTACAGGTGCATGCCCGGACCTTGCAGGTTCCGGCCCGGCCTGCGATGGGCCCGGGCCTGCTCCCAGCGCGAGCGGAACTCCAGGGCGCGGCCGTTGACGGCCGCCTCGAACAGCACTTCCGACCAGCAATAGCCCGTTCCCCTGGTCATCAGCTCGTTGGCGGTCCCGGAGATCTCCAGGCGGGGGGTCCTGCCGTAGAGGGCCAGGGTGATGGCATCAAGGATGGTGGTCTTTCCCGAGCCGGTCGTTCCCAGGATGGCGAAAATCCCCCGCTCGGCGAGCTCTTTATCGGTGAAATTGACCTCGAACCTTCCCCGGAGGGAATTGATGTTTTCGAACCTCAGGGTGAGGATTCTCATGCGGCTCCTCCCTTCCGGCCGCTCCTGGCAGGGGCTTCGGGCCCTTCCCCCTGCTGTATCTGGAGAAGAAGCCGCTGGAAGGCCTCGCGGGCCAGCCCCCGATCCTCCTCGCGCGTGCCGGCCTGTTCCAGGCACAACTCAAACACCTGCAGGGGTGTCAGTTCATCGAGGGGAGGCGGGGGAGCGATCTCGCCGCCGGGGGAGGAGAGATCCTTGATGGTGAGCACCTCCCCGGCGCCCTTGGCCGCCAGGTCGAGGACCTTTTCCTCCAGGTCGGAGAGCGGCGGCCCGTCTTCGTAGACAACCTCCACCCACGGTTTCAGCGGGGCCGGCCCGATCTTTTCCAGGCCCTCGCCGAGGGTCGCGAGATTGCCCCGGACCCGCACCAGGGAACGGAAGACGGGGACGACGACCTCCTCGATCTCAGCGGGGGATTCCGTGGCGAACACGAAGACCTTCTTGTCGTAGTCGGTCTCGTCGAACGAGCAGGGCAGGGGCGAGCCGGAATACCGGACATGCGGGCGCCCCTTGGCCGCCTGCGGGCGATGGAGATGCCCGAGGGCCACGTAGGCGAACTCCGGGGGAAACCGTTCGGCCGGGAAGAAGCCGAGGTCGCCCACGTAGAGTTCCCGTTCCGTGCCGCTCTTCGTCGCCCCCTGCGTGAACAGGTGCCCGGTGGCGATGATGGGAAGGTCGGAAACGCCGAGCGCCACGCGCCGCTCGACGGCCAGGTCGGCCAGGGTCCGGTACCAGCGGGCCGTCCCATCGATGATGCCGGCGGTACGCTGTTCGATGGGCTCCCCGAATTTCGGGCGGTACACGTCCCGGTCCCGCAGGTGGGGAACCGCGCAGACGAGCGCCTGCGGGACGCCCTGGGCATCGCGGATCTCGACCAGGTGGTTTTCGGGCCGGTCGGCATCGATGGCGCCGACCACGGTGACATGGATGGCGCGCAGAACCGGCTGGGGAGCCAGAAGCGTGGCAGGGGAATCATGGTTGCCCGCCGCCACGATCACCTCCCGGCACCCGTTGGCGGCGGCCCTGGCGAGGAAGGAGTAGTACATCTCGAGGGCATGGTTCGACGGCAACGCCGTGTCGAAGATGTCGCCCGCCACGAGCAGGAGCCCGACGCCCTTCTCCCGGATGACGCTCAACAGCCACTCGAGGAAAGCGCGGTGCTCCTCGTCGCGTTTCTGCTGATGGAGCTGATGTCCAAGGTGCCAATCCGAGGTGTGCAGGACCTTCATGAGCTCTTTCCTCCCTGGAAACCCTGAGTACCCAAAGGGATTCCCCCTCATCCGTTGACCACGAACCGGACGACCGGTCATCATCCTGCTCCGGCAGACGCCAGCCATCGATCAGCCTGGCCGCGCGCTCACATTCTACCCTCCCGACCGCCCCCTGGAAACACTCTGCCTCAGAATTCCAGGCGGGCAGGAGGCAGGTCCCGGCCAAGGCGATGGAAACCGGGCGGGCCGTCGGGGTCAGCCAGCGCCGGCGAGCAGGAGGTTCTCGGCGAGGGCCAGGGCGTCGACGGGCCAGAACTCGGGCGGGCGGGGCCGTTCGACCCCAGGCAGGCCGTACAGCGGGCGGCAGGTCAGGACGCGGTCGAGCCATTGAAGGGGAATGGCCCGCACCCCGTGCACGGCGCCCAGCAGGGCCCCGGCAATGGCGCCGTTGGTGTCGGTGTCGCCTCCGGCCTCGACGATGGCCGCCAGGCCGTCTTCCAGGGAGGGGGCGTGCAGGAGCTGGTGGAAGGCCGCCTGGAACGCCTTGAGCACGAACCCCCGGGGACTGGCCTCGAGAACCGGCATGCCGTGTCCGGTGGCGGCGGCCTCGAGAGCGGCGGTCACGGTGGGATGGACCCCCATCGCCGCCGCCCGGCCGCAGGCGAACCCGTGGACCTCGCGGGCGGTGGCCCCGGTCCGGATGGCGTGGGCCAGGGCGCCCGTGAAGACCGCCGAGCAGTCCGCGCAGACCGGGTGGGGGTGGGTCAGGCCGGCATCCTGGCGCGCCATCGACTCGAGGGCCTCCACCGGCCCGTCGCGGCCGGCCCCGAAGATGCCGAGCGGGGAAACCCGCATCAGCGCGGCTGTCCCGGTTGCCTCTGGCCTGAACCGCCGCCAGCAGGTTGCCGCCGGCGGCCAGCGCCGCCTTCAGGGCCCCCAGCCCCGCGCGGGTGGTGCCCCCGATGTCGAACGGGTCCGAAGCCAGCCAGTGGCAGTAGGCGCGCGCCACCGCCTCGAGATCGAAGCCCTTCTTCGCGACCAACGAACGGGCCAGCATCAGGGCCAGTTCGGAGTCGTCGGTGGGCTGGCCGGCGATGGTGTCCCAGGGGCCGCCGTCGACGATCCGCCGCAGGCCCTGGGGGAACTCGGCCTTCACCTGGGCGGCGCTCTTGAACTCGCCCAGTTCGCCCAGCGCATCACCCGCCAGCTGGCCCAGCAGGCAACCCTGGGCCCGCGCCAGCACCCCGGCGTCGGTCACGTTCCGTCCCGGCGCCAGCGTTTCGGGCCCGGACTTCTGCGTGATCTCCTGCCCGCCGGCATGGCCCCAGTCTCGCCCCAACAGCCACACCGCCAGGGCCGGAGCCCCGGCGGTGCAGGGCCTGCCAACATTGGCACTGCCGTGCCGGTCGTAGGAGACCGGCAGGCCGCTCGCGGTGAGCATCACCCCGCCCACCACCAGCGCGTGACCGCCGGCGATGTCGTAGCCGCCCGGGCCGCTGGTGGACACGCAGGCCTCGCCCTCCCCGCCGGCCACCAGGGCCAGCCGGTAGGCGATGCCGGGCACCCCGCGGAACCGGCACGGCGACACGCGCCGCCGCCAGAGGGCGACGCGCTCGCTGGCGTTCTCCTTGCAGAGCACGGTCACGGCCGGCCCCGGCGCGGTCGCCCAGACGCGGGGCGTCACCGGCCGGCCGTTGCGCCGCACGGTCGGCATCCCCCTCGCCCAGGCGAACAGGTCGCCCTCGTCGGTGGGGGCCGCGAAGGCGAAGACCACGCCGAGCACCGGCTTCCCCTCGTGGACGAGGCCGATGGACACCGCCGACCCGCGATACCCCTTGAGGTAGGCGGCGGTGCCGTCGTTGGGGTCGACGAGCCAGACGAACCCAGAGGTGCCCGGGTCGGCCACGCCGAGTTCCTCGCCCACGTAGCCATGCTGGGGGAACCGCCCCCGCAACAGGTCGTGGATCACCCGCTCCGCCTCGGTGTCGGCCAGGGCATGGCGGTCGTCCTTCTTCCGCGGCCCGCCCGGCCGGTGGAAATCGCGCAACAGGATGGCCCCCGCCGCCCGGGCGGCCTCGATGGCAACTTCCAACTCTTTGTACAAATCGCATGTGCCGTCGGCAATCATGGCTTCCTCCAGTTCCTTCTCCAGGGACGAGCTCCCGTTCCCCCTCGTTCAGGAATGCTAGACCCGGATGGGCGGCAATTCAATCCGGCGCCCGGCTCCTTCCCCAGGAACCCCTCAAGAAACGGATGGTTTTCGGACCAGGTCTGGGATGTGGCGGCCAGGCGAGGCCGAAGCAATCGCGCAGAACCCTGATCCAGGGGGGCCTCCACCAAAGGGATCACCGCTCCTGGGTCGGCCCTTCGATGGGGGGTTCACCCTCTGCAGACCCGCCAGCGGCGCTTGGAAAAAACGATTTTCCACGCCCCCTGTGGGGAGTTGCTGGCGGCCGATGGAAAACGCCCGGGGAAGCGCGGGTCGGGGCCAGAAACGGCGGGGCTCAGCCGGCGGCCGGGGCGGCGTTCTCGTCGATGCGCGGGTCGCGCAGGAGGAAGGGGATGGTCAGGAACCCGGGAATGGTCGCCAGGCACACCACGACGAAGAACATGGTGTAGCCAAGCTGCTGCTGCAGATAGCCGCTCACGAACCCGGGCAACATCATGCCGAGGGCCATGATGCCGGTGGCAATGGCGAAATGGGAAGTCTTGTACTTCCCTGTGCAGACGTACATCAGGTAGACGGTGAAGGCGGTGAACCCGAAACCGTAGCCGAGCTGTTCAATCGCCACCAGGGGGTAGACAAGCAGTTTCTCCGGACGCGCCCAGGCCATGTAGACGTAGAAGGCGTCGGGCACGTTCATGGCGATGGCCATGGGCCAGATGCACTTGCGGAAACCGAAGCGGGCAATGGCCATCCCGCCCAGGACCCCGCCGACCAGCAGGGACAGCAGGCCGATCGTCCCGTAGGCGATGCCCACCTCCTCGGTCAGCAGGCCCAGGCCGCCCGTGGCCGGGTCGGCCAGCAGAAAGGGCGAGGCCAGCTTGACCAGCATGGCTTCGCCGAACCGGTAGAGCAAAATGAAGGCCAGGATCCGGCCGATGCCTTCCTGCGCGAAAAAGGTGCGGAAGGCCTCGCCGAACGAGACCTGCTCCCCGCCGCCGGAGCCCGCCTGGCTGGCGCTTCCGTCCCCGGCCGCCCGGGGCAGAATCAGGGAGTGGTAGAAACACAGCCCCAAAAACAGCAGGCCCACCGCGCCGAAGATGATCGACCAGGCCTGGAACCGGTTGCCGGGCTCGCATCCCAGGGCGGTGACGACGGGCAGGAGCACGCGGGCATACGCGTCGGGAACCGCGGAAGCCGGGCCGGCCGCCGCGGCGGGCACCAGGGACGAGGCGGTGGCGATGGCCGTTTCCGCCATCCCGGCGGCGGTGGCAAGGGCGGCATCGACCGGGAAGACTGCCGCCGAGCCGGTCACA
>CAZKPI010000359.1:0-5625 GCA_964554555.1 uncultured bacterium | reverse complement strand
CGTGGCCATCGCCAACGCCCGCGGGGCCGATTACCTGGAATGGGAACGCACCGTCACCTTCGAGCAGGACCGGACCGACGCGGAATACCGGACGGCCATGCTGGGCAAGGCTTCCGGCCTTCCCCCCGAGGTGGCGGCGAACTGGACCGCGATCGTCGATGAACTGGCCAGGCAAAAGGCCGTCCTCACCCCCTGAATTGCCAGGGTACCGTCTGGGAAGTATAATGATCAAAAGGCCGGCTGGCCTCGCGCCCGGGCCCGGTTCGCCGGGCCCTGCGAAGCCGTGATCCTGGCAGGTGTGCAAGGAGGGTTGTATGTCCCGTAACCGTCTGTTCCTGGCTCTGGTGGCGCTGGTCAGTGCCGCCGTTCTGGCCTGGGCCCTGGAAAGCCCCGACTACTACAAGACCAAGACCCAGCGGTATCTCGACGCCTACCGCGCCTACATCCAGGCCAAGGGGAACAACGATCCCGCCACTCCGGACAAGCTGAAGGCCTACGTCGATGCCTACACCGACTACCTGCGCTCCCTCAAGCAGGCCGGTATCGACCGGTCTGACCCTGAAGGGTCCTACCGGCGCCTCACCCTTCCTCCCGGTGACACCGGCAGTGGGTCCGGCTCGGGAACCGGCTCCGGCACGGGCACCGGAGGAGGGAAGGAGATCACCTCGCCGACCTTCCCCGGGCCAGGCACCGGGACCGGCACCGGAACCGGCGGCGGCAATGACGACGGCAGAGGCGGCGGGTCGGGAACCGGCGGCGACGGCGATGCGGGCAAAACCGGAACCGGGGCCGGTGACGACACCGGCAGTGGTTCCGGGTCCGGTGACGACGACACCGGCAGTGGATCCGGTTCCGGCAGTGGCTCAGGCTCCGGGACCAGCACGGGGAGCGGCGGCTTCGGCGGCACCGGCGGCGGCAAGGATCCTACCACCCCGACCGGAACAGGCTCCGGCATCGGCGACGACGACGGCGGCGACGACGGCGGCGACGCGCCCCTACCCTACGAGCCGGGTGACCTGGGAGGCCAGGACACCGGGCTGGGCCTACCCACCGGAACCGGCTCGGAAAGCGGAACCGGCTCGGGAAGCGGAACCGGTTCGGGAAGTGAATCGGGCTACGGAACCGGCTCAGGGAGCAGTTCCGGCACGGGCGGCGGCAAGGATCCCTGGATCGAAACCGGGACGGGAACGGGAACGGGAACAGGAACCGAAATCGGCGGCGAGGAAGTGACTGGAACGGGCTCCGGCACCGGCGGCGGCAATGATCCGGGCTTTGGGGGCGAAAACGATCTCTGAGGCCTCCCTTGCCACCCCTCGCCTGATGTGACCATGCCAAACCTTCTGCGGCGGCCAGGCTTCTGGTTCCTGGCCGTCACCCTGGTCATTCTCGCCCTCGGCCGCGGGGTGTTCCGGTTCGCCGACACCCGCATCCGCGACCTCTGGGTGCGGTGGCGGGTGGCGGCCCACCAGCCCGCCGAACACCCCTGGCTGGCGGCCACCGCGCGCTTCTTCCCGCTCGACCGCCACGGGTCCGAGCTGATCCTGGCCATGTTCGACGACAAGGCCTACCTCGGCATCCCCGGCCCGCCCCCCCCCTGGAACCGCCGCGTCTACGCCGCCGCCATCCGCGAGATCGCCCGCGGCCGCCCCCGGGTCACCGGCATCGACCTGTTCTTCCGGGCCAAATCGGCCTTCGACCTGGAACAGGATGACGATCTCATCGCCGCCATCCGCGAAGCGAGCCCCACCGTGCTGATGTCCTACCGGCGCGACCGCTTCGAGGCCCTCCCCTTCCCCGAGCTTGCCGAGGCCAGCGTTTGCGCCCCCCCCTACTTCTACCCGTATGTCGATGAATCGGTGCGCAAGGCCAGCCTCGTCTTCCGGCCGTCCGAGGGGACCCCCAAATTGTCCTTTGTCGGCGAGATGGCGCGCCTCTACTGGGGCCTCTCCCCCGATCAGGTCGTGATCCGCGACGACGAGGTGGTCTTCCGGCGGCCCGAAGGCGACCACGTCGTTCCCCTCGCCGAGGGTGAGAACATCTACATCAACTACAACTCCCTCGTCCGCCAGGTGCCCGTGGTCTCGATCTTCGACCTGTTCCACCGCCGGGTCGATCCCGGCCTGTTCAGAGACCGGATCGTCCTGCTCGGCCTGAGCAACTCCCTCCTGCAGGACCGCTTTCTCACCCCCACCGGCCAGCCCGAGTTCGGCACCCTGATCCACGCCCTCACCCTGCAGAACATCCTGACCGGCACCTGGCTTCGCCACCCGGCCGACTGGCAGGGCCCCCTGCTCGGCGCCCTCCTGCTCCTGGTTTCCTTCCTGGCCGTCGGGCCCCGCCTGTCGCCGATCCCCTACCTCTCCGCGACCTTCGCCGGCTGTCTCGCCCTGGTGGCCGTGTCCTGGCACGGCATGATCTTCGGCCTCCGGATGGTGGACATCGCGCCCGGTCTCTTCGGCCTCATCGCCGCCGCCGCCTTCTCGATCGGCCTGCGCTACTACACCGAGCTGAGCGAGAAGCTCCGCATCAAGCACGCCTTCCAGCATTACGTCACCGCCTCGGTCGTCAACGAGATCCTGCGCGACCCCTCGAAGCTCAACCTGCACGGCGAGGAACGCATCCTGACCGTCTTCTTCTCGGACATCGCCGGGTTCACCTCCCTGTCGGAAGGGCGCACACCCATCGAAGTGGTGGAACAGCTGAACGAGTACCTGACCGCCATGACCGAGATCGTCTTCCAGTTCGACGGGCTCCTCGACAAGTACGAGGGGGATGCCATCATGGCCGTGTTCGGCGCGCCCATCGGCCAGGTCGACCACGCCGTGCGCGCCTGCCGCTGTGCCCTCGCCAACCAGCAGGCCCTCGTCCCGCTCCGGGCCAAATGGCGCGCCGAGGGCAAACCCGAACTCCACGCCCGCATCGGCATCAACACCGGGGTCGTCGTGGTGGGGAACATGGGCTCGCGCATGCGGTTCGACTACACCGTCATCGGCGACAACGTCAACCTCGCCGCCCGTCTCGAGGCGGCCAACAAGCTGTTCCAGAGCGGCATCATGGTCGGCCCCGCCACCGCCAGCCTGGTCGCCGACACGATCCTGACCCGCTCCCTCGGCCGACTGCAGGTGCTGGGCCGCCAGCAGACCGTCGAGGTGTTCGAGGTGCTGGCCGCCCTCGACGACCCCGACCACCGACGCCTGGAAGCCGCCCGACAGGCCAAGGCCGCCTGGGAGGAAGCCTTCGCCCTGGCCCTGGCCGGCCGCTACGCCGACGGCATGACCCGCCTGGAGACCTACCTCAAGGGCCGTCCCGACGACCGGCCCGCCGCCATTTTCTACGAGAAACTGTCCCAGTTCGCCGCCTATCCCCCGGCCGACGGGTGGCAGGGGGTCTGGCTGCAGGAAGCCAAATAGCCGGAAGACCTCGCCCGGCCCGTGCTATACTGGTCGTGAATCTTCATCCCGGGAGGTCCGCCCGTGGCGTTCACCCTGCACCTGGAAACGATCAACGGCATCCCCGTCTTCGCCCTCAACGGCTATGTCGACAAGGCGGCCGCCCGCCAGATCCTCGAGGCCGTCGCCGCCCAGCAGAAGGCCGGCCTGAAGCGGTTCGTCCTCGACTTCGCCGCGGCCCCCCTGGTCAACTCCTCCGCCCTGGCCGAACTGATCGACCTGGTCTCCCAGGGGATCAGCGACCCCGCCCTGCGGTTCGTCTTCTGCGGCCTGTCCCCGACCTGCCGGTTCAGCTTCAACACCATCGGCATCTTCCACTACGCCCGGCCCGCCGAAACCCGCGCCGAGGCCGTCCAGTCCGCGGCCGCCCCGTGACGGCCATGGGCAGTGCGCCCCCGCGCCGGCGGCCGGCCGGGGTGTCGGTGGTCGAGGTGCTGTTGGCCATCGTGATGTTCATGGTCCTGTTCCTGGGCGCCCTGCGCCTGTACACCGAGGCGAACCTTCCCCAGCAGGGCATGATCCGGGATTTCGCCATCGCCCTGAACATCTGCGAGCGGTTCATCAACAGCCTGAAGAACGATTTCCTCGAAGGCGACCCGCCCCCCGTCACCGGAACCGAACAGGACGTCACCGAGGCGGTCCTCGACAACCCGGCCGTGCAGGACTACCTCGCCATCTTCGCCGGAGGCGTCGGGAAGCAGTCGACCGAACTGGTCTCCAACTTCAAAACCTACCTCACGATCCGCGAGGAGGAGGCCAACCTGTTCCGGATCAAGGTCCGCTTCCATTGGGGGTCCCGCATTCAGCACACCTTCACCCTGCAGACCCTGGTCTTCCGCCGATGAACCGCCGCGGCCTCACCTTCACCGAAATGCTGGTCTGCGTCATCCTGTTCGCCCTCTTTCTCGGCCTGATCTCAGGCATCTTCACCTGGATGCGTCATTCCCAGAGTTCGGTCCGGCGGCTCGACATCTTCCACCAGCTCCGCGTCTCCTCCTTTCAGATTTCCGACCAGCTGGCCTACGCCCCCGCCATCATCTTTCCGCGAACCGACCCGGGCGGCCGGGCCTGGAACCAGATCATCTTCCGCAACCAGGCCAACGAGGTGGTCGCCCTGTTCCTCAACGGAAAGAACCAGCTGGTTCACCTCAACTGGACCAACCACTGCCTGAAACGGGAACCGGTCTTCACCGTCCTCACCGAGGACACCATCCGCTTCCGGGTCAGACGCCCCGCTGAGTCCTACGTCGAATTCGACCTGCGGATGAAAGATGGGAAGGACGAAAAGGCCCGCGAGTTCTCGCTGACCAACAGCGTCCGTCTCCGCAACGTCATCCGGTGATCCCGTGAGCAAGCGCCGAGGAGGTCGTGCCATGCCGTCCGCTTCCCCGTTCACCCCCGTCCGCGGCCGTCGGGGCCTGTCGATCCCCATCGCCATCATCGCCGGCGGCCTGCTGGTCGTCATGATCAACGCCCTCTCCTTCTACTCGTTCCAGGAGATGGGCGCGGTCAAGTCCATCCTGGCCCGCAAGAAGGCCGAGTATCTCGCCCATTCGGGGTTGATGTGGGCCTATGCGCGCCTCTGCCGCGGACGCTGGTACCAGCCCCCGGGCAACTCCTTCGGCAACCGCGGCGCGGCCTGGAAATGGTGCCACTTCGAGGAACCGGATCTGTCGAACGGAGAGCCCAACTGCTCGCTCAAGGTCTGGTTCGACGAGATCCCTTCCAGGCATCAGCTGAAACTGCCCCAGGGACGCGGCTTCCTCAAACAGCTCGACCACATCAAGGTGCTGGCCCTCGCCACCCAGGGCGGTGAGAAAGCCCTGGTCTACGGCAAGTTCATCGTCTCGCCCGAGCCCATCCTCAACAGCGACAGTACCGAAGGCCAGGCCGCCGACACCCCCCTCGAAGCCGAGCGGGGGGAGGAGTTCGGCCTCGAGATCCCGAAGGTGCTGATCAATGCCGGCGAGGAAGGGGGAGCCGACGAATCGAAGATGCTGGTCATCGAGGTGCGCAAAACCCCGGGGTCAAAGGTCAAAAAGGGCGAGATCATCGCCGTGCTGGGTTCGTATTTCATCAAGCCCTACCGCGGCCTGTCCACTCAGCGGTACATGCTGAAAGCCCCCTACGACGGCGTTTTGAAAGGGCTGAGCCTCGTTCCCGGCACCGATGTGGC
>CAZKPI010000358.1:306-5630 GCA_964554555.1 uncultured bacterium | reverse complement strand
ACCAGGACGACAACGAAATACCCGGGATCATGGCCGAACGGATCCTCATGGTCTGGCCGATCACCTGCGAACGTGCGGGAGTGAGCGGACTCTATGATGTTGAACGAAGACGATCAAGAGATGTTGTCCGCCTTGCACGGCGCTAGCGTTGAGTTCATCAGCGCCGGCGCGTCTGCCCTCGCCGCCCGCGGGTTCCCCCGGCGGACGATGAACATGGATATCCGGGTGAGACCGACGGCCGACAACGCCGCGAAGGTCATCCAGGCCCTCCAGCGGTTCGGGGCTCTGTTGCACGGGGTGACCGCCCGCGACTTCGAGGATGGGGAGACCGTTTTCCAGATCGGGGCGGCCCCCCGGCGCGTGGACCTCCTGACCGGTCTCCGGTTCGGTGAGGCCTGGCTGGCGGCGCCGACCGTCGAGATCGCCGGCCGGCCTTGGCGGGTCCTGTCCCGCGCCGACCTGATCCGCAACCAGAAAGCCCTGGGCCGACCCAAGGACCCCGAGGACATCCAGGTCCTGGAACGGACCGGCCAGCCCTGACCGCGAACCAGCCCCTGCCGGCCCCCTTCCGGGGCCGCCCACATCAGCCCGAAAGGACCCGCCGATGGCACAGACCGAGCAGAAATCGCCCCTGACCGGGCTCATGGTGGCCCAGTTCTTCGGGGCCTTCAACGACAACGCCTGGAAGATGATGGTGGCCCTGCTGGCCATCCGCACCGCCACGGCCGGCCTCAGCACCGCCGACCCGGCCTTCGAGAGCATCTCGCAGACGCAGACGACCATCGCCTACGTCGTCTTCACCCTGCCGCTCGCCCTGTTCTCCCTGCCGGCCGGCATGCTGGCCGACCTGTACAGCAAGCGGTCGCTTCTCGTCTGGTTCAAAGCCCTCGAGATCGTGCTGATGGGGGCGGCCACCTGGGCCCTGGCCTCCGGCAACGGCACGGCCGCGCTCGTCGTCCTGGGCCTGATGGGCATGCAGTCGGCCTTCTTCAGCCCTGCCAAATACGGCATCATGCCGGAACTCCTGCCGACCGAACGGCTGGCCTGGGGCAACGCCCGCCTCGAGATGTGGACCTTCCTGGCCATCATCCTCGGCACCGGCGCGGGCGGCCTTCTGCTCGACCTGTCCGGGAACACCCCCGCCGTCGCCGGCGGCATCCTGATCCTGTTCGCCATCATCGGCTGGGTCTTCTCGCTCGCCGTGCCGCCCGTGCCGCCCGCCCGCGGCGAAGGCGGCTTCACCAGCACCATCACCGGGGCCTGGCAGGCCATCGGGGCTGACCGGGTGCTCTATCTGGCGGTGCTGGGATCGGTCTACTTCTGGTTCACCGCCAGCCTGCTGGGCCAGGATATCCTGGTCTACGCCAAGGCCCTGACCCGCGACTGGGCCAACTCCGACACCTGGAGCGGCCTGCCCATGGCCTTCTACGGGCTCGGCGTCGGCCTGGGAAGCCTGTGGGCGGGCCGCCTCTCGAAGCACCTGGTCGAGTACGGGCTGATCCCGCTGGGGGCCCTCGGCATCGCCTTCTTCGCCTGCCTGTTCAGTCTCGTGGGTCCCGGCTACCCTCTGACCCTGGTGCTGATGATCATGCTCGGGCTGGCCAGCGGCCTGGTCGTGGTCCCGCTCGACGCCATTCTGCAGTGGCGCTCGCCCGCCGACCGGCGCGGCGGCATCATCGCCCTGTCGAACGTCTTCATCTTCCTCGGCATCATGCTCGGCTCCCTCGGGGCGGGCGGCCTCGCCTGGCTGGGCCTCTCCACCCGCGCCATCCTGCTGTTGTCGTCGCTGTTCACGGTGGGCGGCACGGTGTGGGCGGTCTGGCTCCTGCCCGACTTCCTCATCCGGCTCATCTTCGTCATCCTGACCCACACCTTCTACCGGCTGACCATCGTCGGCGAGGAGAACGTGCCGCGCGAGGGCGGCGCCCTGATCGTGCCCAACCACGTCTCGTTCATCGACAGCTTCCTGGTCATGGCCAGCACCCACCGCCAGGTGCGGTTCATCGTCGACTCGATCTACTACTACAACTTCTGGCTGAACCCGCTGATGGCGGCCATGAACGCCATCCCCGTCTCGGCCACGGGCGGCCTGCGGGTCATCCTCAAAGCCCTCCGGGCGGCCGGCGACTGCCTCGACCAGGGCGACCTCGTCTGCATCTTCGCCGAGGGGCAGATGACCCGCATCGGCCACCTCCTGCCCTTCCGGCGCGGGCTCGAGCGCATCATCAAAGGACGCACCGCCCCCATCATCCCCGTCTACCTGGACCGGCTGTGGGGCAGTTTCTACACGCGCGCGGGCGGGGCCTTCTTCTCGAAACTGCCCGAGCGCTACCCCTACCCGATCACCATCCAGTTCGGCGCCCCCCTGCCCTCCTCGACCCCGGCCGTCGAGCTCCGGCAGGTGGTGCAGCAGCTCGGCACCGCCGCCTGGGAACAGCGCAAGGCCGAGGCGGTCCCGCTCCACCACGAGGCGATCCGCAGTCTGCGCACGCGGCCCTGGCGCTGTGCCTTCGCCGACGCCAACCGCTGGCTGACCAAGGCCGGCGTCCTGGCCGGGGCGGTGGCCATGGCCCGGCGCCTGCGCGGCGACTGGGCCGGCCAGTCGTATGTCGGTCTCTGCCTCCCCCCCTCCATCGCCGGCGCCCTGGCCAACCTCGCCGCCTCCCTCCTGGGCAAGGTCGCCGTCAACCTGAACTTCACCGCCGGCCGCTCCGGCCTCGAGTCGGCCGCCCAGCAGGCGGGCCTCACCACCGTCGTCACCAGCCGCGAGTTCCTCGACAAGGCCAAGGTCGAGATGCCCCCCAGCCTGCGCCTCATCTTCCTCGAGGAGGCGGCCGCCGGCATCGGCCCCGCCAGCAGGCTCTGGGCGCTGTTCATCGGCTTGTTCGCGCCGATCCGCCTGCTCGAATGGCTGTGCGGAGCCGACCGGCACGCCGGCCCCGACGACCCCGCCACCGTCATCTTCAGCAGTGGCAGTACCGGTACCCCCAAGGGCGTGGTGCTCACCCACTACAACATCCTGTCGAACGTCGAGGGGGTCGGCCAGGCGCTCAACGTCGGCCACCGCGACCGGTTGCTCGGAGTCCTGCCCCTGTTCCACTCGTTCGGGTACATGTCCCTGTGGTTCTCGCTGAAGTGCGGCATGGGCATCGTCTTCCACGCCAACCCCCTCGACGCCGCCAGGATCGGCGAACTGTGCGAACAGCATGCCATCAGCTTCCTGATCGCCACTCCCACGTTTTTACAGCTCTACATGCGCCGGTGCGCGCCGGGGCAGTTCGGCAGTCTGCGCATCGTCTTCACCGGCGCCGAGAAACTCACCGACCGGCTGGCCGCCGCCTTCGAGGAAAAGTTCGGCATCCGGCCCATCGAAGGCTACGGCGCCACCGAGTGCGCCCCCGCCATCACCGTCAGCACCCTCGACATCCGCGAGCCCGGCATCTACCAGGTCGGCTCCCGGCGCGGCTTCGTCGGTCACCCGGTGCCCGGCGTCAGTGTCCGCACCGTCGACCCCGACACCGGCGAACCCGTCCCGGTGGGCAAGCCCGGCATGCTTCTGGTCAAGGGTCCCAACGTGATGAAGGGGTACCTCGGCCGTGACGACCTCACCGCCAAGGTCATGCGCGACGGCTGGTACGTCACCGGCGACATCGCCATCATCGACGAGGACGGCTTCGTCAAGATCACCGACCGCCTGTCCCGGTTCAGCAAGATCGGCGGCGAGATGGTGCCGCACGGCAAGGTCGAGGAGGCTCTGATGGACGCCGCCGGCGCCAGCGTGCAGGTCTTCGCCGTCACCGGCATTCCCGACGAGAAGAAGGGCGAGGCCCTGGCGGTCCTGCACACCCTGCCCGAGGAGCGCATTCCCGAGGTGCTCGAGAAACTGGCCGCGAAAGGCCTTCCCAACCTCTTCATCCCCAAAAAGGACCGCTTCATCAAGGTTCCCGCCATCCCCCTGCTGGGCACCGGCAAGGTCGACCTCCGCGCCGTCCGCCAGACCGCCCTCACCGCCTTCCAGAAAGGGTGACCCCAATCTGGTTTTTCCGTCCGCCCTGGATGCGGGTTTCCTGACGGCGAGGGGTCCTGCCGGTCCGGGCCCGCCGCCGCCCCCCCCACACCCCGCCGGCGGCCCGGTGCCGCGCCGCCGCGACATTCCCGGAACCGGCGCCAGAGCCCGGCGAAATTCAACGGATGGCGGCCCCTTTTTCCCCTCGGGTGTGGTATCGATGAAGGGAAGTCCAATTTCCGCGAAAGGATCGACCATGACCGTCCATCAGGGAACCAGGGACATCCTCCAGAACATCGCCGCGACCTATGGTCTGCCCCGTCTGGCCGAGGTCATCCGCGACGACGACTCCATCGTGTGGGGCAAGGACGTCACTCTCTGCCTGACCAACATCCTGAAGGCGGTGGAGGCCAGGGGCGACACCAAGGCCCTCCTGCGGGAGGCGAAGAACCTGTACAACACCCCGATCTTCGCCGTGAACGCCCCGAAAGGGGAGTTCCTGATCAAGGCCGCGCCCGACCCCGCGCGGGCCGTGGCCGAGATGAAGCACCACGACTTCTGTTTCCGGCTGAGCCCCTACCATGTCATCAACACCTTCCTCACCCTCCTGGTGGCCCAGGTCACCGGCCATGACCCCGCCGCCCTGGTCAACAAAGGCGAGGCGCACCTGGAGGCGTTCATCGCCCATTCCCTGAAGGAGAACCCGTCCTGGAACCGGGCCACCCTCACTTCGCCGAACCCGCTCCTGATCATTCCCATCGGCGCGGCCGGCTGTGGCAAGTCGACCTTCTTCCGGGAACTGGGGAACGTGGTGAACGCCTCCTGCGACAACATCCGCTACCTGCTGTTCAAGGACTTTGGCCCGTGCTTCGCGCCGTGGGAAAGCACGCTCGCCTGGTGGGTGGTCAACCGGCTGACCGACCTCTACCTCGCCAGGGGCTATAGCGTGTTCTACAACGGGGTCAACACCGATCCCGAATACCGCTCCCCCATCACCATGGAAAACCCGCATCCGCTCTTCGCCGGCATGCCGTACACCTTCCGGCTGGTCTACTTCGAGCCGCCCGTCAGCCTTTCCGAGGCGGAACTGGCCCAGCTCAAGGGCATCAACCTCTGGGCCACGCCTCTGGACAAGGTCGACCGCACGGGGCTCGGACCCAACGTGCAGGCGGTCCTCGACCTGATCGCCCGCAATCACCAGCGCACCATGGAACGGACCGGCGCCATCCGGGAGGGCAAGGCCAGCCAGGACCCCTTCGACATCCTGTACGCCGTGCCGCCCGCCATCGTGAAGCTCTTCGTGGAACAGTCCTTCGCG
>CAZKPI010000358.1:0-265 GCA_964554555.1 uncultured bacterium | reverse complement strand
CCCGCCGCGAGATTCCCGACGCGGCCGCCCGCGCCGCCTTCTACCGGGAATACGCCGCCCGGGTGCTGGCCCCCGCGCCCGCGGCCGGCTGAAAACGGCGGGGGAGACCCGGCCGGCCCCCCTCAACCGCCGGCCGGCGGATGCGGCGGGAGGCCGGAAGGCCCCCGCAGAAGGGCGAAGAACGGGGCGGGCGAGGCGGGGCGCGGGTCCGGCGCCGGCCGCGCGAGGGCGTGCAGGAGGCGGTCGATGCCCTGCTGGCGCCACC
>CAZKPI010000357.1:2178-5633 GCA_964554555.1 uncultured bacterium | reverse complement strand
CAGGATTTCCGGTGGCTGGCCACGCGCCAGGCCGGAACCTGGTACTGGGCCGGGTGATCCGCCCGGCCCCCTGCCTCCTGGCGGCCGCGGCGCTCTTGTGGCTGGGGCTGGCCCTGCCCGCCGGGAGCCTCGCCGGTCCCGCGTTTCCCCTGCCCCAAGGCCGCCCTTTACCCGTCTGCGTCATATCTGGTGCCGCCGCCACGAGGGCGGAAGCACCCCAGGGTTACCCAGTCGGACGCGAAACGCCTGTTTTGCGCCTCGTCTGGGGGCAATCCGGCTCGACCGCTTCCGGCCCGACCGCTTCCGGAACGGCCCCCGGCCGGGCGGCGGCGGCCCCGGTCCTGCGGGCCGAACGGCCGGAACCGTCCGGCCGTCCGGAAGGACGGTTCTGCGAGGCCTGCGGCCGGCCGCTCGCCCCCGGGCAAACCACCTGTACCCACGGACAGCAGGCCTCCCTTGCCGACCGCGCCCGGGAACTTGGTTCCTGGGCTCTCGACCGGTCCCGGCAGGCCCTCGAGGACCTGCGCGACCCCCGCCTGTCGGACCGGATCATCGACAAACTGCTGGAAGCCAGGCAGGACTGGCGGCGGAAGAACGGCCGGGCCGACGACGAGGAGCTGGCCGCCCGCCGCGAAGGCCTGCGCCGGCTCGGCGAGATGCGGTTGCGGCCCGACGGGCCTTCGGTCAACGACCTGGCCCGCGAGGCAGTCGGCCGCTGTCTTCCTGCCCTCGAAGGCACCGATTTCGCCGACGACCCGGTCCGGGTGCTTTCCTACTACCTGGTCCTCGACGGCAAGGGGTTCCTGCGCGACGTCCGGTTCCTGCGCGGCCCGCTGGGCCAGCCGATGACCCTGCCCGAAGCCATCGAATACCACCGCCGGCTCGACCCGGGAAAGGCGGCCGAGATGCTTGAACTGCTCGACGACCTGCAGGAGCTGACCAGTCCCGACTGCCCTCCCGACAAGGTTCCCCTTCTGCTCGACGGGGCGGGCCGCACCCTGAAGCTGTTGTTGAAGTAGGCTTCCGCCCGTCAGCCCTTCGGGGAGCGGATCCGGCCGGCCTGGCCCGGGTCCTGCATCAGGACGAGGTCGTGGCGGCCGATCACCATCAGCACGGTGTTCAGCACCGCGAGGTCGTCGTCGAAACCCAGCGGATCGGTGAGATCGTCGTTGGCGTCGGAGGTTTCGATGAAATAGCGGGCCGCTCCGACGACGAGGGCCCGGTGCTCCTCGGGAAAGGTGGTGTAGCCATCCAGGAGCTGGTCGAACACCGCGCCCATCCGGTCGATCAGCTCGAGGTTGATGTTGCGGTTTTTGGGGGC
The DNA here is from genome assembly GCA_964554555.1 of uncultured bacterium. Lineage (GTDB taxonomy): Bacteria > Muiribacteriota > Ozemobacteria > Ozemobacterales > Ozemobacteraceae > Ozemobacter. Next base: position 4,312 of record CAZKPI010000357.1, on the reverse strand, counting down.
CTGAGCGTGGATCGTCTTCAGGTAGCGGCCAACCTGGGCTTTCAGCACGGCCGCCCCGTCCGGGGGGAGGAGTTCGACCTTGGCCTGGAAGACCTTCCGGCACTTGGCGGGAATCGTCGGGGGCAGGCGGATGTCCGGGTTCGTCATGGCTGTCTCCTCGATGCGGATTCGGGGTTCCTCTCCCGGGCAAGGTCGGGGAAAGCGGCGGGCGCCGGCTTCCCAGACCTCCATGGCTTCGGATTCTACCACAAACCTGAGGATCTCCGGCGATGTCGGACCATCGGGTTGCCTCCCGATCCGCTTCCGCGGCCGCCGGGGGCGGGGGCGGCGAGCCATGCCTGTGGTAGAGTGGTATGCTGAATGGGTGTGGCCTCTGCCGCCCAGCGAGAGGAGGGATTCATGTCCAGATCTCATGTGCCGTGGCTGATCCGCCCCGGGGTCGCCCTCTGCCTTGTGGTTGTCCTGGGCATCGGCGTGGTCTTCCCGTCAGGCGCGGAGGAGCCCGGCGCCCGGGCCCGCATTGCCGTGCTCGAGGAACAGCTCGACGCCGCGGGAGGGAAGTTTTCCTTCGACATCCACAATGAACTGCGCCACCTCTATGGAGGCATCGACGAATCCCGCTCCCTGGACCATTCCGAGCAGATCCTGAAGCACATGCCCATGCAGGATTACATCCTTGCCATCCTCGGCGACTGGAAGGCGGAAAACGACCCCGACGGGGCCGTCGCCGCCCTGATCGCCCGCGCCCGCGCCAACCCCGACCGGCGGCCCAACCTGGCCGTCGCCTGCCTCACCCAGGCGGGTCTGCTGTGCCGCCGCCAGGGACAGGAGGAGCAGGCCCGCCGCCTGTTCGAGGAAGCCCTCGAGCTCTGTTCGGCCGACACCGGTCCCTACCGTGCCATCGTGGCGGCGCATCTGGGGCGGCGCCGGGCCAGGCCCGACGACGGGCCCTGGACCGTCAAGGTGCTGAGCGTGCGGTATTTTCCCCTGACTCCTGATGGCCGCCGGACCGACCTTGCCGTCACCTCCAACGTCGACATGACCCTCGAGGAGGTCCGGGCGAAATGCGACCGGCTCGACCGCGAGGTCATCGCGACTCTCGAGGAGGGAAGCCGGTTCCGGGCCTACCGGAACCCGGCGGCCCGGCCGAGCCTCCGCTACGAGATCGTGGGCACCATCGAGATCCGCGAACCGATGCCGCACGACCCCGCCAAGCCAAAGAGCCCCGACTACCAGCGGATCCTCGCGCGGATCGATGCCCGGCGTCATGTCGAGGACCTCGGCGTGAAGGAGATCTGGCTGTGGGGCTACCATTCCCCCGACCTTGGCCCGTGGGAGTCGAACATGGCCAGTCCGTGGGGCGACGTTTCCAACAGCGACCGCGACCCGGCCGACCTGCCCATCTTCTCGAAGACCTACACCGTTTACCACTACAACTACCAGCGCGAGGCCTCCGAGGCCACCGAAAACCACATGCACCAGATCGAGGCGATGCTCGCCCACCACGGTCCCGAGCTGTTCCGGCTGTTCACGGGGGAACCGGGCCGCTGGCGGTGCGGCAACTGCCACTTTCCCCCCAATGGCGAACGCGACTATGACTGGGCGAACCCGACCGCTGTCTGGAGCGACATCGAGGACTGGCGGCCGGAGGGCCGCGGGGAGGAAAAGCAGATCGACTGCCGCACCTGGAACGCCGACAGCCGGCAGTGGTTCATCTACTGGATGCGCAGTCTGCCGGGCGCCGGCAATGGCCTGACCTGGAAGGGGAAGACCCTCACCAACTGGTGGCGGCTGGTCGGCGACTACGACGCCGTCGCCCTGGACCCCGACGCTCTGGCGCGCTAGGAGTCGATCTCCCCGGCCCCTGCCGGGCGGACGGCGGGTCGGGGCGGGGGCGGGGCGTCGGCCGTGGCGGGGGTTTCGGGGGTCACCGCGAGCAGGAACTCCTCCGCCACCTCCAGCAGTCGGGGCATGTCTTCGGGGCGCAGGGCGAGGTTGACCGCGTCGGGATCCTGCGGCGAGAAGAACAGGCGCTTGAAGAAGGCCGAGCGGGCGTTCAACAGCAGGGACGGGTCGGGCCGCCGGTCGGAACAGAACTCGAACCGCAGGTGCTGCAGCACCCGGGTGACCTTGC
>CAZKPI010000357.1:0-2158 GCA_964554555.1 uncultured bacterium | reverse complement strand
CAGGATGCGGGTGCGCGACACCTGGAACAGGGTGCGGGCCTCGGGCGGCAGGGGGCCGAACCGGTCCTCGCATTCGGCCTGCAGAACTTCGAGCAGGTCGAGTTCCTGACAGCGGGCCAGCCGCGAGTACATCTCGATGCGGGGTTCCTCTTCGGGCATGTAGAGCTTGGGCAGAAGAGCGGTCACGGGGATCTCGATACTGCTCTCGACGGGTTTCGGCCCGGCGACGCCCTTCAGCCGGGCCACGGCTTCCTCGAGCAGTTCCACGTAGAGCGTGAAGCCCACCGAGGCAATGTTCCCGCTCTGTTCCTCGCCCAGCAGGTTGCCGGCCCCGCGGATCTGCAGGTCCCGGAGCGCGATCTTGAAGCCGGACCCGAGGGCGGTGTGCTCCTCGATGGTCGCCAGGCGGTCGGACGCGTCCTGTGACAGCCGTTTGCCGCGCGAGTAGAAGAAGTAGGCCCAGGCCTGCCGCGCCGACCGGCCAACCCTCCCCCTCAGCTGGTACATCTGCGACAGGCCGAGCCGCTCGGCTTCATCGACGATCAGCGTGTTGACGTTGGGGATGTCGAGCCCCGACTCGATGATCGTGGTGGCCAGCAGGACGTCGTGCTCCTTGCGGATGAACTCGAGCATCGTCTGCTCGACCAGCTGTTCGTCCATCTGCCCGTGGGCCGCGACGATGCGGGCCTCGGGCACCAGCTCGCGCAGGAAGGCGGCTTTCGCCTCGATCTTCTCGACGCGGTTGTAGACATAGTAGACCTGCCCGCCCCGCTTCAGCTCCTCGATGATGGCCCGCTTGGCCCAGGCCGCATCGAACGGCGCCACGTAGGTGTTGACCGGCCGGCGGTCCTCGGGCGGGGTGTTGATGATGCTGATCTGCCGGATGCCCGACAGCGCCATCTGCAGGGTGCGCGGGATCGGCGTCGCCGTCAGGGTCAGCACGTCGATCTGGCTCTTGAGGCTCTTGAGCCGCTCCTTGTGCTTGACGCCGAACCGCTGTTCCTCGTCGACGATCAGCAGGCCGAGGTTCCGGAAACCCACGTCCTGCGACAGCAGGCGGTGGGTGCCGATCAGGATGTCGACCGCCCCGGCCTTCACCCGTTCGAGGATTTCTTTTGTCTCCTTCGGTTTGCGGAGGCGGCTGACCATGTCGACCTTGACGGGGAACTTCTCCAGGCGGCTGACGAAGGTCTGGAAATGCTGGAAGGCCAGCAGGGTGGTGGGGGAAAGCACCGCCACCTGCTTGCCCGAGTTGACCGCCTTGAACGCCGCCCGGATGGCAACCTCGGTCTTGCCGTAGCCGACGTCGCCGCAGATCAGGCGGTCCATGGGCACCGCCTGCTCCATGTCGGCCTTGGTGGCCTCGATCGCCTTGCGCTGGTCGGGGGTCTCCACGTAGGGAAAGGCGCGCTCCATCTCGGTCTGCAGGTCGTTGTCGGGCAGGAAGGCGAAGCCCGGCTGGGCGTGCCGCCTGGCGTAGAGCTCGAGCAGGTCGCGGGCGATCGCCTCGACGTTCCTCTGCGCCCGCCGCTTCTGGCCCTCCCAGACCTTCGAGTTCAGGCTGTGGATGGCGGGTTTGAACCCCTCGAACCCGATGTATTTCTGCACCTTGTGGACCTGGTCGGTCGGCACGTACAGGCGGTCGGAGCCGGCATACTGCAGAAGGAGGTACTCGCGGGTGATGCCGCCCGCCGTCATGTCCTGGATGCCCCGATATTCGGCCACCCCGTGGTCGACGTGCACCACCAGGTCGCCCGGCGCCAGCTGGGCGATGCTGGCCAGGCTGGCCTCGGCGACGCGGCGCGGGCCGGCGGCGGGGCGGGCCTGGTGGGGGAAGATGTCCTCCTCGCCGAGCACCACCACCTTCTGGCGGGCATGGACGAACCCGCGCTGGCTGGGTCCGGGGACCAGCATCACCGCGCCGGGTTTCAACTGCATGGGCGACCTCGCCGAGTGGGTGGGCACCTTGCGTTCGACCAGCAGACCGCGCAGGCTGTGGAAGCGGTTTTCGTCGTTGATGACCAGCGCGATCGCGTAGCCTTCCCGCGTCCAGCGCTGGAGGTCCTTCAAGAGCGACTCGCGCGAAGGGTCGGCGGGGGGCGGGATCGGCTCGGCCTCCTCGGCCAGCCGGGCGATCGCGGATGGCCGGGGGGCCGCC
>CAZKPI010000356.1:0-5667 GCA_964554555.1 uncultured bacterium | reverse complement strand
GTCCAGCCGGGGGCCCCTTCGATCGCGAACGGCCCGGTCTGGGCGAAGGGAAGCGGCAGTCGGAGGCCGCTCGCCGCGCCGGCATCGCGGGGAACGGCCGCCTGCAGGTGGAAGGCCACGCGGGCGGAACCGTCGGCGGCCAGCTCGACCACCTCGTGCAGGGCCGCGATCTCCCCCCGCGCGGCGGGGACCAGCACGACCAGGGCCGCGAGCAGGGCGAGCCCCACGAGCGCCCTGAGCCCCCCGAGCCCCCCGAGCTCCCCAAGCCGCTTCCGCCCCGCCGGGTGTCCGCCGCCCATCGGCCGTCTCATGGGGTGATCCCCAGGAAGCGGAACCAGGTGGCGCCGGCCAGAAGCAAGACCAGGTAGCCGACGGTGCAGACGAGCACGCCGAACTTGAGGTTGTCGACCACCGAGTACTGGCCGGTCGTGTAGAGGATGACGTTCGGCTTGGCGCTGATCGGCAGGCCAACCACCCAGTCGATGGTGAAGGCGGCCGGCAGGGCCAGGGCGCTGGCCTTGTAGCCGAGGGTCTTGGCGGTCAGGATGATGAAGGGGATGATGATCATCGTCCGCATGGTCTTGCTGGTGAAGAACAGGTGGGAATAGATCATCAGCGCCATCGCCCCCGCATACAAGGCCCAGAAGGGGGTTTCGCGGGTGATCCGGAAGAAGCCCAGCACGTTCTCGATGGCCCAGCGGGCGGCCCCGCTCTGGTCGAGGGCCATGCCGCCGGCGTAGGCTCCCGCCGAGAAGAGCATCAGGTGCCAGGGGATGTCGGCCTCGTTCCACTGCAGAAGCCCTACCCCCGGCAGGAAGGTGATGATCGCCCCGAGCAGGGCGGCGATCACCGCCTCGATCTCGAACCCGAACAGCGACAGGTGGAACTGGTCGGTGGTCCACAACAGCAGGACGAACCCGAACAGCACAGCCGCCTTCTTCTCGGCGAACGACATCGGCCCCATGCGGTCGCGCTGACGCCGCAGGGCGTCGATGCCGCCGCGGATGTGCGGGGTCCGGTCCTTCTCGGCGAGCGGAAACAGCCAGCCCGGGCCGAGCCGCCACGCCGCGAGCATGGTGATGAGGGCCACCGGCAGGCCGCCCAACAGCCAGGTCGTGTAGTAGATCTTTTCCCCGCCCATCGACTCCATGAAGGTGACCGCGTTGAGGTTGGCCGCGCTCCCCGTCATGAAGGCCGAAGAGAAGATGTTGATGCCGAGCAGGTTGAGCAGGAACAGGTTGCGGCCGAAGTTGGTGGGCTGGTCGGCGGTCGAGCCGTAGATGGCCGCCGCCACCATCATCAGCGGCAGGGTCATGACAGCGCGGGCGGCCGTGGCGGGGATGAAGGCGGCCAGGATCAGCTGGACGCCGAGGAAGGCGCCGAAGGTCTGCACCGCACTGCCGCCGAACGCCACGAACATGGTCAGCGCCAGCCGCCGCGCCAGGTTCGTCTTGACCAGGATGGAACTCAGGATGAAGGCGGTGATGTTCAGCCAGATCACGTCGAGGCCCAGCACCGCCAGGACCTTTTCCTGTTCCCAGGCGTTCATCAGCACCAGGCCCGCGATCAAAATCAGCGAGGTGACGTGCGTGGCGATTGGCTCGGTCACCCACCAGACCAGGCACATCGAGAACAGGGCCAGCACCGCCTGCCCCGCCCCGGTCAGCCCGGTGGGCGTCGGCACCGCGATCCGCAGGGCGAAGAGCAGAAGCCCGCCGGGCAGGCCGAGGTATTTCATCCAGCGCTCGCTCGCGGTGGATTCCTTCTTCGGGATGACCGACAGCTTGTGCCGGTCGAGGTCCAGGAGCTCGTCGAGTTCCTCGGCCGCGGTCGGCTCCCCGGCCAGGGGGCGCGGGGCGTGCGGGGAAGGGGCGAGCGCGACGCGGCTCACTCGGGATCCTCGACCTCGACCTGGTAGATCATGGCCGTCTTGGTCTGCCCGGTGCTGATCCAGTCCGCACCCGCCTTCTGAATGGCGCGCAGGAGCCGGTCGGCGGCCTCGCCGGCGCGGTAGACGTTCTGGTTGAGCTGGCCCGGCCGCGCCACGTCATACTGGAAGGAGAACTCGACGACGAAGGGGCGGGACTCGGTGGTGCGGCTCCACACCGAGAAGGTGGCCTCGGCGCCCGTGACCCCGTCGAGGTTGATGCGGCCGGGGTAGGCCAAATCCTCGCGCACGAAAACGTCGCGCACGGGGGTGATGGCGGCCTCTTTCGGCAGGCCCAGGCGGGCCAGCCCGGGATACACGGGCAGGTAGTCGCGCAGGTGCGCCCCGGGATGCTTCTTCAGGGAGACCTTGCTGGAAAGGGAATAGACCTTCCGGATGGCCGCCGGCCCGGCCACCACGTCCTCCTCGACCTTGGTCTCGCCGTCATAGGACCCGGCCGCCTGGATCACGGCCAGCTGATCGAGCAGAAGGTCGCGACTGCGGAACTTCAGGGTCAGGTCGAACTTCCCGCGCCCCGGCCGGGGTGGGCGGGGCGGGACGACGTCGGCCAGGGAACCGGCCCGCCGCCTCAGCATGTAGCCGCGCCGGTAGAGGTCGAACCCGGCCGTGTCGTAGAAGGCCAGGAAGCGGGTCTTGACCAGGGCGGTCGGCTGGGCGGCCGCCGTGACCGCCATTCCCTCGCCCCGGGCCGCGGTTTCGACCAGCGACCAGAACGACTTCAGGCCCGCCGCCAGATCGGCGAACCGGTCGATCCTCAGCAGGATCTTGCACTCCCGACTGCCCACCGACCGTCCCGGACGGGCGGCGGCAACGGGAAGGGCAGAAGCCAGCACGATCAACAGGCCCAGCGCGGCAACGACTGCCTTCCCCCACGACGTTCGAACCATGTCTTCCTCCTGTCTTCCTCGATCGGAGCACCTCCCCCGATCCCACCGGCCGTCAACCTTTCTCCCCGCGAACCGGCCGTCCCGGATGGACGTCCCTGGCGGCCAGGGAGCCCGGCCCCTGCCCTTCAGGCATGGGAACCGGCCAGCCCTGCCAGCGGGCGGCCGCGGTCCCCTCCTGCGCCCGCGGCGATTTCCCGGCGCACCCGGCCTGATCCGCCTGCCGGTAGCGGCCACGCCTGGTACCGGCACCGGGGAACCGGCGGTCGGCTGTCCCCGCCGCGGCGGGCCCGGGCCCGCGGGGAGGCCGCCCTTCCCCGCCGGATGCCGGATTCCCTCGGGTCAGAGCGTCACCGCCTATTTCTTCCAGGTCTTGTAGGGCTTCTTCGTCAGGTTGGAGTTGAAATACTCGGGCTTGCCGGTGACCTCCTGCCCGATCCAGTCGGGAAGATCGACCTTCTGGTCCTCGCTCTGCAGTTCGACCTCGGCCACGATCAGGCCCTCGTTGTCGCCCAAAAACTCGTCGATCTCCCAGGTCACCGGGCCGGCCTTGATCTTGTACCGGTTCTTCTCGACGAGGGGCTTCTCGCACAGGTTGGTCAGCATCTCATTCGCGTCGGCGGCAGGAATCTTGTACTCATACTCGGAACGTGTCGCCCCGACCGAGACGCCCTTGATGGTGAGGAACCCCTCGTCGCCGACGGTGCGCACGCGCACGGTGCGCTCCTTGACGGTCGACAGGTAGCCCTGCCGGTACGGCACCCCTTGGGCCAGTTTCCGCCAGGCGTCGCCCTTCACCAGGTATTTCCGTTCGATCTCCTTGGCCATGGTTCGTTCTTTCGTCCTTTCTCGGCCGCGCCGACCCCGCGCGGGCGTCAGCGGGTCCAGGTTTTGGGGGCGGGCAGCATGCCGATGATGCGCTTGATCGCCACCAGGTAGTTGACGTTCTCGTAGTCGCCCAGGCCGAGCATCTCCTTCGCCTTCAGGATCGCCTCGACGTCGGTCGATTCGACCGCCACGGTCTTGATGGCCGCGCCGTTGATCAGCAGTTCAGCCACCTCGGTGATGCAGTCGTTGATCGTGAACCCGAACCGCCGCTTGAAAACATGCACCGCGGTCAGGTCGGGGTGGGCGCGGATCACCTCGTCGATGAACTGCGGCAGGGTGTAGCTGTCGCGCGCGAACTCCGGCATCTTCACGCCGAACGCGGGAAACACCTCGGTCTTGATGGTCCCGACGGACATGGGGAACTCGCCCTTCATGCGGGGATTCCATTGTTCGAGGCCCTTCTGGGACTGGACGAACACCTTGATGTCCATCAGGGCGTCGCGGATCTTCGTGTTGTTCTCGTTGTTGGCGCGCGACACGATGTAGATCTCCGAACTTTCCCGGATCTTGTCGACCGGGCACAGACTCCGCATCCTGGTTTCCACCAGGCCGAACTCCTGGGCAAAGGTGCGGAACTCGAAGCGGGGTTTGACGTCTGCCATCTTGGGCCTCCTCAATGATGACCGGGCGCGCCGGCGACTGTGAAAACCGGTCGAAGTGTACCCCGTTCCGGCGGGGAATGCAATCCGCCGGGCTGGCCCGGTTGGTCCGCAGGAATTCGCTCTCTCCGCGATCCGGTCCCTCTGGCTGGCGCTCCGCCGGCCCTTGCTCCCGCAGGGTTCCCGTTCCCGGTGACGGGCCGTCGATCGTCTCAGCGCCGCCGCCGGGGTCGGGGAAGCGCCCGGGCGGTGGTCCTGCCCGTTCGTTCGTTGCATCTCCGGTGGGGGAACGGTATGATCGGGGGCGGCCGCAGATTCCCCCGAGGAGGAAGACATGGCGCCCGCCCACATCGCCCCCGGCACGGTCATTGGCGGTTTCCGGGTGCTGGAGCCCCTCGGCGAGGGCGGCATGGGGGCGGTCTTCAAGGCGCGGGACGAGGCCCTCGACCGGCTGGTGGCGCTCAAGGTCATGCACCCGGCCCGGGACCCCGCCGGCGCCCGGGCCCGCTTCCAGCGCGAGGCGGCGGCGCTGGCCCGGCTCGACCATCCCGCCATCGTCGGCATCTATTCCTTCGGCGAGTTCGACGGCCGTCCCTACTTCGCCATGGAGTTCGTCGACGGCGGCGCCCTCAAGAGCTTCCTGGGGAAGGCCCGCATCGTCGCCCGGGGCACCTACGACCTCGGCGAACTGCGGGCGACCGGTTATCTCGCCCCGCCCGATCCGGCCCTTCCCTACTTTCTGCGCGATCCCGACCGCAGTCCCCTGGCCGACGGCGACTACCTGCCCCGCGTCGCCGCGCTGGGTGCGGAACTGGCCGACGCGCTGGCCGCCGCCCACGCCCGGAACCTGATCCATCGCGACATCAAGCCCTCCAACATCCTGATCGGCCGCGACGGCCGCGCCCGCCTCGCCGACTTCGGTCTGGCCCGCCCCGAGGGCGAGGCCGACCTGACCGCCAGCCACCAATTCCTCGGAACCCTCTCCTACGCCGCGCCCGAGCAGTTCATGGGCCGGCGGGCCCGCCTCACCCACGCGGCCGACCTCTACAGTCTCGGCGTGGTGCTGTTCGAGCTGGCCACTCTGACCCACCCCGTGGCCGAGGAAGATCCCGCCGCCATCATCGCCGCCATCACCCAGGGCGAGGTGCCCGACCCGCGCGCGATCAACCCCGCCATCCCCGGCGCCCTGGCCGAGGTCATCCGCACCTGCCTGGAAAAGGACCCCGCCCGCCGGTTCAAAACCGGCCAGGAACTGCGTGAAGCCCTCACCGCGACCGAAAGCCGCGCCACCTCCTGGACCAGCGGCCTGCGCGGCTTCTTCTGGCGCCTGTTCCGCCCCGAACCGGCC
>CAZKPI010000355.1:5402-5671 GCA_964554555.1 uncultured bacterium | reverse complement strand
CGGTCCCGTCAAGCCGCCGGTAGACAACGCGGAACCGGCCCTCGCGCAGGGACAGGAAGACCACGCCCTCGCCGTCGGGGGTGACCGCCGGCTGCCAGTCGTAGGTGCGGGCAAGGGTGCAGTCTTCGTATTCCCAGGGGGAATCGGGGCGCGGCAGAAGGCGGAACACACTGCCCGTCTGCCCGACCCGCCGGGTGAACAGCAGGGGCGCCCCGCCGCCCGGGGCCGCGGCGGGCGAGAATCTCAAGACCGAAAGCCGGTCGTTCCAT
>CAZKPI010000355.1:0-5392 GCA_964554555.1 uncultured bacterium | reverse complement strand
CCGCCAGCGAGCGGCGGCAGAGGTCGAACCCTTCGCCGGACTGCCGGGTGACCAGGATCTCCTCGGGAGCGACCCAGGCCATCTGCCCGCCGGGCGCCCCGGTGGGCGGGAACGGCTTGAACCCGAGCCGCGGATACTCGCACATGCCGGGCTGGGTCTCGCCGGTGGCGGGGTCTTCCCGCACGGCCAGGACGCGGTTGTCCCAGGGGGAGGGCTGGGGCCAGCCGAGGTTGGCGCGCGGCGCGGCCTGGTGCCAGACCTCGGTGCCGTCAAGGGAGAATCCCACCAGGGCCCAGCGTCCGTCGGCCCATTTCTGCGAGCAGAGCACCATCCGTTGGCGGGCCCACCACACCGGGTTGCCTTCGGGTTCCGTCGTTCGCGTGATGGCCGTGATCGTGCCTTCCGGAGCGGGTTCGGGGTTCCAGAGATAGAGGTCCCATTGGCCGTCGCGCTCGCCGGAAAAGAGGAGCACCCCCTCGGGCAGGGGCTGGGGTTGGGCGGCACCCAGGGCCGCCGGCACCAGCCAGACCGCCAAGAGGACCCACCAGCGGGGGAACGAGCGTCGACCGCGACTCGACATGGTGACCATCTCCTGGTTCCATCCTACCATGGTCGTCCCGGCGGCGCCACGCCCACCAGTTCCTTGACCAGGCGCCAAGCGCGGCAGGGAGAGTCGTCGGCCGCTTCGGCCAGGAACTCCAGACACATCGGTTCAGCGAGATGGTTCTCCATGAAGCCCTGCATCCGCGGGATGGCCTCGTCCCGTTCCCGCAGGACCTGCCTTTCGGAAGGAGCCGGTCAGACGGATGCCCAACGGCTCTTGGCCGTTCCGGCGAATTTCCCTGCCGGCGGCCCCCGGCGGCGGGACCTCTGAACCGCCGGGGGGCGGCGCCGCTCGCCCTTTCCCTGTCAGACGAGGCGGTCGCGGTCGCCTTTCTTGCGCTTGGGGCGCCCTTCGGGCCGGCCGCTGGTGTCGTAGCCTTCGGGCGCCTTGTCGGCGGCGGGATCGAAGACCACCACCGTGACGCCGAGGTCGCCCTCGCCGTACCGCCCGGGACGATGCTTACTGCGCCAGGGACTGCGGTCGAGGAACTCGCGGATCGCCCTCTGCAGGGCTCCGGTCCCCTTCCCGTGGATCAAAAAGACCCGTCCCCGCTGTTGGGCCTGCGCCAGCTTGAGGAAGGACTCGACCTTCTCGAGCGCTTCCTCGACCCGCAGTCCCCGGAGGTCGATCTCCTCCGCCGCCTGGGCGGTGGGGGCGGTGATCACCACCGGCGACGGCGGGGGGGCGGTTTTGCCGATCGGCGCCTCGGCCCGGCGCAGTTCGGCCAGGGGAATGGTCATCCGCTTGCCGTCGAAGTCGACGACCGCCCGGCCGCGCGCCGCCTCGATCGCCTGCAACAGCCCGCACTGCAGCAGGCGGCCCCAGATGACGCGGTCCCCGACCCGCAGGGGGCTCTGGTCGGGGCTGGCCGGTTCCTCGTCGGCGGGCGAGGCCAGTTCGTCGAGGGCGGCCCGCACGGTTTGCAGAGCCGCCCGGGCCTCGGCCAGGTCGGCGGCCGGGGCGGGCTCACCCCCTTCGGCCCCAGCGGGGGGCGGCCGGACGGGAGCGGCGGCCCTGGCCTTGAGGCGGCTGATGAGGGCCTCGAGCTCCTTCTGCACGGCGCGGAACCGGGCCTCGAAGGCCTCGGAGACCTCGTCGCGCCGCTTCCGCCGGAACTCCTTGAGCTGGGCCAGCAGTTGGTCGGCCTCGCGGTCCTTGACCTCGATCTCGCGGGTCTTCTCCTCCCAGGCGCGGCGCATGGCCTCGAGGCGCGACCGTTCCCCCTCGAGGGCTTCGAGCAGTTCCCGTTCGCGCACGTTCTTCCCCTCGCGGCTCCTGACCAGGTCGCCCAGCACCACCTCGGGCAGGCCGAAGAGACGGGCGATGGCCAGGGCGTTACTGCGGCCGGGCACCCCCATCATGAACTTGAAGGTGGGCCGGAAGGTCTGGTAGTCGAATTCCATGGCGGCGTTGACGAACCCCGCCGTGGTGAAGGCCAACTGCTTGAGCGCCTCGTAGTGCGAGGTCACCAGCGACAGGGCCCCGCGCCGCCGGATCTCCTGCAGGATCCCGTAGGCGAGCATCGCCCCTTCCTCGGGGTCGGTGCCGGTGCCGATCTCGTCGATCAGCACCAGGGTGTGCGCGTCGCAGGTGTCGAGGATCTCCTTCAGCCGCTGGAGATGGGACGTGAAGGTCGACAGGTGATTCTCGATGCTCTGCGACTCGCCGATGTCGGCCAGCACCTCGTGGAAGACGGGCAGGGCGGACCGGCTCCCGGCCAGCACATAGCACCCGGTCTGCATCAGCAGGGCGTTGACCCCGACGATCTTCAGCGCCACCGTCTTGCCGCCGCCGTTGGGGCCGGTGATCACCACGCACGAGCGCGAGGGTTCGAGGGTGATGTCCATCGGCACGCAGTCGGGATGCAGGAGCGGGTGGCGGGCGGTCACCAGCTCGAGGCGGCCGTCGGGAGCGATCTCGGGCCGCCGCGCCCCGAATTTCTCGGCGAACCGGGCCTTGGCGTTCAGGATGTCGAAGAAGACGAGGCTGTCGAAGATCAGCGTCAGGTCGGCGAGGGCGCCCGCCAGCAGGGCGGTCAGCTCGCGCAGGACCCGCATGACCTCCTCGCGTTCCTCGGACCGCAGGCGGACCAGCCGGTTGTTCAGGCCCAGGAAGGCGAGCGGCTCGACGTAGAGGGTCTGCCCGGAGCCCGACTGGTCGTGGACGATCCCTTCCAGCAGGCTCTGGCTCGACGACTTGACCGGCACCACGTAGCGGTCGTTGCGGATGGTGAAGAACCGGTCCTGCACCACCTCGGTCTGGGTGTTGACCAGCTCGGACAGCCGCCGCTCGAGCTCGGCGCGGGTCTGCTGCAGGTCGCGCCGCAGACTGCCCAGCCGCCCCGAAGCCTCGTCGCGCACCTCGCCCTTCTCGTTGATCGAGACCAGGATGCGCTGGTGGATGCCCTCGAGGCTGGGAAGGGCCTCGACCCGCTCGTCCAGCCGGCCGCGCGGGGTGCGCCGTTCGCGCGGCTGTTCCTCGCGCCGGAAGGCCTTCTTCAGGCCCTGGAGGACCTCGAGGTCGGCGCGCACGGCGAGCAGTTCCTCGCCCGTCAGGCTTTCGCCCCCGGTGCGCAACCGGGCCAGAATGCCGCGCAGGTCGCGCAGGCCGCCCACGGGCAGGCGGCCGCCCGCCTCGCGGAACCCGACCAGCTCGTCGAGGTCGCGCAGGGCGGTCTCGATGCCCGACCGGTCGGTCGACGGGGTCAGGGCGAGGATGCCGTCCTTGGCGGCCTGAGAGCCGGCCTGTTCGGCAATCAGGGCGAGAACCTTGGGGAATTCGAGGTTGTCGAGGGTCTTGGCTTCCATGGCGGGTTCGACTCCAGGTGTATGGCCGGGGGAGTTCGGGGATACCTGACCAACCTGCTCAAAGACGGAACAAAAAAGTCCTGGGACCCCGAAATTCCCCCGAAATTCCTCCCGAAATTCCCGCTACTCGACGGTCACCGACTTGGCGAGGTTGCGGGGCTGGTCGACGTCGAGGCCGCGCAGGTCGGCCATGTAGTAGGCGAACAACTGCAGGGGGATGACGCTCAAAATCGGGGTCAGGATTTCGGGGCAGTCGGGGATCTCGATGACGTGCTCGGTCACCTGGCGGATGTCGGCGTTCTTCTCGCTGGCGATGGCGATGACGGTGCCGGAACGGGCCTGCACCTCCTTCAGGTTGCTGACCAGCTTGTCGTAAACGTCGTGGTTGGTGGCGACGGCCATGACTGGCAGGTCCTTGTCGATCAGGGCGATGGGGCCGTGCTTCATCTCGCCCGCGGCGTAGGCCTCGGCATGGACGTAGCTGATCTCCTTCAGCTTCAGCGCCCCTTCCATCGCGGTGGGGAAGTTGATGCCGCGGCCGAGGAAGAGGAAATTGCGGGCGTCCTTGAATTTCTCGGCGAGGGCGCGGATCGGCTCGGGATTGGCCAGCAATCGCTCGATCAGCTGGGGCAGAACCTTCAGGTCGCGGATCGTCTCCTGCACGAAGGAGGTGTGCAGGACGCCGCGGATCTTGCCCAACAGCAGGGCCAGCAGAACCTGGGCGGTCAGCATGGCGATGTAGGCCTTGGTCGAGGCGACGCCGATCTCGGGCCCGGCGTGGATGTAGACCAGCCCGTCGACCTCGCGCGTCAGCGACGATTCCTTGGCGTTGACGATGCCCAGCACCTTGGCCCCGCGCGAGCGGGCCTCGCGCACGGCGGCCAGGGTGTCGGCCGTCTCGCCCGACTGACTGATGGCCACCACCAGCGTGTTCTGATCGACGAGCGGCTGGCGGTAGCGGAACTCGCTGGCCAGATCGCACTCGACCGGCACGCGCACCAGCTGTTCGATCAGGTACTTCCCGACACAGCCCGCGTAGTAGGCGGTGCCGCAGGCGACCATGACGATGCGCTGGGTGCGGAAGATGTCGGGCCCGCTGAGACCCAGCTCGGTCAGGTAGATCTTCCCCTCCTCCTCGGAGGTGCGGCCGCCGATGGTGTTGCGGATCACCTGCGGCTGTTCGTGGATCTCCTTCAGCATGAAGTGCGAGAAACCGCCCTTCTCGGCGGCGACCGGGTTCCAGTCGACGACGACGGGCTTCTTCTCGAGGGGCTGACCGCGCAGGTCGAGGAACCGGACCCCGTCGCGGCGGATGATGGCGCCCTCGCCGTTCTCCAGGTAGACGACCTGGCGGGTGTGCTGGAGGATGGCCGTGACGTCGGAGGCGATGAAGTTCTCGCCGGTGCCAAGGCCGACGATCAGCGGGCTCTCCTTGCGGAAGCAGACGAGCCGGTCGGGGTGGGCGCGGTGCAGGACGGCGATGGCGAAGGCGCCCTCGACCTCGCCGAGGGCCTTGAGGACGGCGGCCTCGAGGTCGCCGTGGTAGTGCGACTCGATCAGGTGGGCGAGCACCTCGGTGTCGGTCTCGCTCTGGAAGCGGTGGCCGGCGGCGACCAGGGCCTGCTTCAGCTTCATGTAGTTCTCGATGATGCCGTTGTGGGCCACCATCAGGTCGCCGCGGCAGTCGCCGTGCGGGTGGGCGTTGAACGAACTGGGCCGGCCGTGGGTGGCCCAGCGGGTGTGCCCGATGCCCTGGGACGACCGCGAGGGGAAATTGGTCACCAGGATCTCGCGGAGGTTGCGCAGTTTCCCCATGTCCTTGGCCAGGATGATCCGGCCGTCCTCGAGGACGGCGATGCCCGCGCTGTCGTAGCCGCGGTATTCCAGGCGGGTCAGCCCGTCGAAGATGACCTCGTTGGCCGGCTTGTCGCCGATGTATCCGATGATGCCGCACATGGGGTGGGGGTCCTTTCGTGAGGGG
>CAZKPI010000354.1:0-5692 GCA_964554555.1 uncultured bacterium | reverse complement strand
GGCAGGGTTCACAGCCTGCCGCGTGGCGCATGGCCTCGTCGTCGGTCTCCACCTCGGGGAGGGTGGTGGGATCGCTCAACCGGTCGCGGAATTCATCGCAGTTCATGCCACTTCCTTCTCCCCTTCCCGGCCCAGGCCGGCCATCAACAGCCGGTCAAGCCGCAATCTCGCCTGGCGGACCCGCGTCTTGGCGGTGCCGAGCGGAATCTCCATGACCTTGGCCAATTCCGGGAAGGAGAGCCCTCCCAGGTAGCTCAGGCCGATGACCACCCGGTCATCCTCCGACAACTGCGGCAGGCACGTGTCCAGCAAACGGATCATCTGCTCCCGGTCCAGTTTCTGGATCACCCAATCCTCGACCCGGACGGCCGGATCGGCCACCTCGGGCGGGTTGTCGGCCAGCACCTCCTGGCGCGGCCGGCGCCGCCACTCATCGATCAACAGGTTCCGGGCGATGTGGAAGATCCAGGTTTTCAGACTCCCGGTGTGAAACGCCTCGCGGTGCCGGAACAGCCGTTCGAACACCTCCTGGGTCTTGTCCATGGCCAGTTCGGGGCGGCTGGTGTTCTTCAGGAAGAACTGGTACAACCGGCCGCCGAACAGGGCGTAGAGTTTTTCCCAGGCGGACTGGGACCCACGGGTGGCTTCCCGCCAGAGTTCCTCGGGAGTCATTTCCCATCACCCCAAACGGGGGGGCGCGGACAGGGATTTAGCCGGGCCACGGTCATCCTCCTGCGGGGGCAGGGGTCTTCTTGAACTTCTCGAGGATCTGCTGTCGCAGGGATCCCGCCCCGCTGCTGTGGATCAGGAACAGAGTCTGGTGCGGCCCGACGGCGTTGCGGGTCTGCCAGGTGTGCAGATGACCGGCATAGCTGGTGACCACGACGATCACGTCGCACCGCCCGCAGATCTCGGCCGTCCGGGCCTGGCTGATGGTGTGGTACCCCTCATACCATTCGTAGTCGGCGTCCTTGACGCCGGCCTCCTTGAGCACCGCCAGGTAGTGATCGCGGCCGACACCGCCGAACACCACCACCCGCTTGCCGGTCAGCAGACCCTCCACCGACTTGGCCATCTCGTCGGGGATGGCGTGCACCTCGCGCAGTTTCTGCAGAAGCCGCTGGTTCTCGGCGTCCATGGTGCGCAGGGCCGTCCGCAGGGCGGCGTCATCCTCGACGATGGCCTCGTGCTCGCGCAGGGCCTGGTTCATTCGGGTCTCCATTGCCTGCAGTTGTTTCTGCACCTCGGCGGGGTCGAGCTTCTGCAGTTTCTGCCGCAGGTCCTGGGCCTCCTGCCGGAGGGCCCGGGCCTCGGCGGTGGCCTGGTCGCGCTCGAGGGTGAGGCGGCGCAGGTCATCGCGCAGTTTCTGGGTCTCGAGCCGCAGGGCTTCGAGCCGCTCCTGCCACTCGCGTTTCTTGCTCTCGAACTCGGCGCGGTTGACGGCCGGCCGGGTCTGGTTGAAGTGCTTCAGGACGAAGTGATGGTGCGTGTAGACGTCGAGGATGTCCTCGAGATACTGTCGGATGGCCTCGCGCTTCTCGGGGCCCCCGCCGTCGGGCTGGCCAAACTCGGCGACCAGCAGTTTGAGCATCTTCTTGGCCTCGCGGTAGGCCTTGTCGAGGTCCTCGTAGAAGGAAGGCCGCACCAGTCCGAGGTTCCGGGTCTCGTTGAACACCCAGTCGAGGTCGGCGAACCCCCCCGCCTCGAGCAGAAGCCAGGCGCGCACCAGACCGGCCTGGGTGATTTCGTTCTTCAGTTCATCGACCACCAGCCGCAGGGCGGCCTGCCGGTCGGAGGGACTGTCGGGCAGGACCCAGCCCGGCTGGGTCTTGAGTTCCTCGCGGCAGACGGCGGCGATCTGCTTGAGCAGTTTGAGATACGAGGGGTATTCCTCGCTGTCGAGGAAGACCGAGGCCAGCACGGCTTTCCGCTTGAGAAAGGTGCGGGCGTGCCAGCGGGGTTCCCCGCCGATGGAGATGTTCTCGGGCAGGGCCTCCCGGGGCAGGACGGCCACCTTGCCCTTGGCTTCGGGAACGGGCTCGGCCGGGGCGGCGGCGCGGGCGAGGCGGCGGGCCCGGTCGTCCATCAATTCCCCGATGAACTTCGTCTGCAGGGGCCCGCCGAGCAGGACGTCGAGCAGGTCGCCGACGAACAGGCGGAAGGCGCGGCCGTATTTCTCGTGCAGGTCGGCGAACAGTTTGTGGGCACGCCAGGCGCGGTCGTCCTCACTGCCCCCCGCGGCAGGGACAGCGGCACCGGCCGGCTTGCGGGCGACGGAGCGCGCCACTTCGTCGATGAAGGAGGCGGGCCGGCGGTCGCCGCCGGGCAGGCCGGCCAGCCGGTCGAGGTCGCGGAGTTCCTTGGGGAGGGGGGGCATTCCGGGGAGGTCGGGCAGGTCGGGAATCTTCTTCATCGCGCGAGACCGTTCAATCCTTTTCCTTGTCTCCGCCGCGCTCGCGCCCGGGTCCCGGGTTGCGGCCGGCGGGCCGTCCCGCTTCACTGCGGCGGCTGGCGGCGTAGGCCATCACGTGGTTCCCGCCCTGTTTCTGGGCGCGGGCCAGGGCTTTTTCCACGGCATGGACGAGTTCGATGGGCTTGGTCATGGAGGCGGTGGTACAGGCCACCCCGAGACTGCCGGTCAGCCGGATGATCTTCTTGCCGACCCGGAAGGAGGTGCCTTCGAGCAGTCCCCGCAGTTTCTCGGCGGCGGTGGCGGCCCCCTCGATGGGGGTCTCGGGCAGGAGCAGCATGAACTCGTCGCCGCCAAAGCGGGCCACCAGGTCATGCACCCGCATGCCGGAGCGGAACAGGCGCCCGATCTTCTTCAGCACCTGATCGCCGGTCTGTTCCCCGTGGGTCTCGTTGACCATCTTGAACCGGTCGAGGTCGAGATAGACCAGCGACAGGGGCTTCTGGTGCCGGATGGAACGACAGAACTCCTCGAGCAGGCGCTGGTGGAAATGCTTCTGGTTGGCCAGGCCGGTCAGCCCGTCGGTGGTCGCCAGGTGGAACAGGCGGGCGCGGTGGATGACCAGCGAAGCCTGGGCGGCGAAGAACTTGAGGATCTCGAGAAGGGCGGGGGCGAAAGCGGGGCCGCCGCTCTTGGTGTCGAGGTACAGGATGCCGATGGTGGAGTTCTCGATGCGCAGGGGAGTGATGGCCACGGCCTGAATGCCGCGATCGGTGGGCTTGCCCAGCGCCTGGGCGGCGTCTTCGAGGTCCGCGCCGGAACCGACGAACGGCTGACCCGTCCGGAAACAGCGCGAGACGAGGGCCGAGGTGGCCAGCATGTCCTTCTCGATCTCCCGCGGGGCCATCCCCCGCACCACGACCGTTTCGAGGCGGTCGAGTTCCTCGTTGTAGAGCATGATGAACCCCCGCTGGGCGAGAGTCACCCGCATCGCCATCTCGATCGAGAACTCGAGCAGGCGCTGGAAGCTGAAGATCGAGTTGAGCGCAAAGGAGACCTCAAGTACCGCCGACAGCTCGCGGACCTTCTCGGTCACCCGGGCGGCCAGTTCGTCGAGAAACCCCTTGTACTGGGGCGGGATCACGGCGGCGGCCTCCCGGAACGCCCGGGCCACGAACTGCTCGTTGCGGGTCAGGAAGAACGGGAAGATGCTGGTTTCCAGGGGGCCGACACCGGTCGGCCCGCCCTCCCCGTCGGTGGGAGGGCCTGCTGTCCCGAGTTCGAGCGTCACCGCGTCGGCCAATTTGACCCGGGAGCCGGGGGCGAGGGGCGCCACGAAACCTGGCGGGATCTTCTTCCCATCGACAAAGGTGCCGAAGGGGCTCTGCAGGTCCTGGAGGGTGACCGCGCCCTCGGCATTCATGGTTACCAGCACGTGTTCCCGGGAGATGCCGATCCGCTTCAGCCGGATGTCGCAGGTTTCCCCACTGCCGATCTTCACCCCCCGGTTGTTGGGGATGATCGGGCCGGAATGCAGAATCTTGCCGCCTTGGTCACGTATGATCAATCGCATGGCGCGGAATCCCTTGCCTCGTCGGTGTTCGCCAATCCAGCCGGACCGGTGCCGGACTCACCTGTCCGGTGGACAGTCAGTATACCAGAATCGGCCAGGGAAGGACAGCATGAGACGGGAGGAAGAAGGATCCCCGTACGAGCTTTCACGGCCTGGCGAGAGGCGTCCCGCCCCCACCCGGTCCTGGCCCAGGCCGGCCGGGGAACAGGGTCACCCGGCCCGGGTGCGGGGATCCCCGTCATCCAGGCAGTCGCCCAGGCGGCCCAGACCGCCGCCGCGGGCGCGCACCCTCAGCCACCGGATCAGATAGGAGGGCAGAAGCCGCCAGCGCCAGCGCCAGCGGGCCCAGCGGATTTGCCACGGGGAAACCGGCCACCGGTGGGCGGCCGCGATCTGCCGGCTGTCCTCACCCACCGGATTGCCCTTCTGCTGGCTGATCTGCGCGGCATGCAGGCGGAAGGCCCCCACACTGCCGCCGGTGATCCGGCGAAAGACCCGGCCGGCGAGGGCGGCCCGGGCGAAAAAGTCGAAGTCGGCGGAATACCGCCAGCGGACATCGAATCCGCCCAACTCCTCGAACACCTCCCGCCGATACACGGTGCCGATCGGCGACAGCCCGCAGATGCCCGCCGCGGCCAGCGGCAGAAGGTCAGCGGGCGGGGGCATGGCCGCCGCATGCACAAAGCGGCCCTCGCGGTCGATGTAGTCGAGATCGCCGTAGAGAAGGTCGGCCCCGTCGCCCTGTTCGACGATGGCGCGGGCCAGCGTCTCGCCGAACACCAGGTCGTCGGCATTCAGATAGCCGACCCACCCGGTGGAAGCCCCGCGCAGGCCGGCATTGACCGCCGCGTACAGACTGCCCGGCGGGCAGTCGCGCAGTTCGTCGGCGGCCAGGCGGGCGACCTCGCGGGTACCGTCAGTCGACTCGCTGTCAACCACGATGATCCGCGCCCCTCGCTCCCGCAAGGGCCGCAGTGATTCGAGCGTGGCCCGCAGGGTGCCGATCGCGTTGCGGGTCGGCACCGCCACCGTCAGGTCGAGTTTCCCTTCCGGCTTCCCGCTCGGGTCGGTCATGTCCTGGTTCACCTCCCGCGGGGGAACCGCCTGGCGCCGCCCCCGCCCCGCCTGCCCACCTCCGGGGCACGCGGAGCCACAGTACCACACCCCGGTCGAACTGGCAAAGCCTCCTGCCCACCGGGTCCGGCCCCATCTGCAGGGCGGGCGGGAAATCCGAGCCAGACGGTCAGACCCTCACCCGACAAGGGTCCTCTCCGTGAGGGGAACGGCAACTTCATGGGCGAGGCAGGCGACCAGGACGAGGGTCAG
This sequence comes from uncultured bacterium, assembly GCA_964554555.1. Classification (GTDB taxonomy): domain Bacteria; phylum Muiribacteriota; class Ozemobacteria; order Ozemobacterales; family Ozemobacteraceae; genus Ozemobacter. Next base: position 383 of record CAZKPI010000354.1, on the reverse strand, counting down.
GTCGTCCTGGGCGGCCTGGTCCCCGAGGTGGCGGGCGAACCCCTCCCGGACCGCCGCCGCCATCGCCCCGGGACAGGGGTGCCAGGACCGGCGGACCAGGCTGACGAAGCCGTCGTAGCCGAGTTCGGCCCCCCGGGCGTCCCGGGCCTCGACGAGGCCGTCGGTATACAGCACCATCACGTCACCGGGCTCGAGGAGGACGGTGGCGGTCGGGGCGGTCAGCAGTGATCTGGACCCGAGCGGGTAGGAGGGCATTTCCACCGATTCGGCACGGGAGCCACCGCGGCGCACCACCACCGGCGGGCAATGCCCGGCATTGGCGACGGTGGCCCGCCGGGCCGGCCGGTCGAGCAGGATGACCTGGAAGGTCATGAACCGGGGCC
>CAZKPI010000353.1:1359-5694 GCA_964554555.1 uncultured bacterium | reverse complement strand
CGTTTCTGGATCGTTTGCCGCCCGGAGGGGCGGGGGTTCGCGCGGGGGCGGGGGAGGCGTCGATCACGAGACGGACCGGGAGGTCCGTGACCGGGCGGAGGGTGCCCTGCTCGCGGAGGTAGAAGACGATTTCCTGGGGTTCCCCCGCCTTCCAGCCGTGGGGAGGGGAAACGACCACTTCGATGACGGGCAGTCGGTCGGCCGAACGGACGATGAACACGGCCGATGCGGCGAACAGGGCGATCAGGGCTCCCACCCCGACCAGGAGCAACCAGCGACGTTCCATGGTGAAAACGGCCTCCCCAGGCCTAGTCAAGCTATCACCCGGCCGGAACCCCTGTCAACCGCCGGTCCGGGCGGCCGGGTCCGCCGGCGGGGATGAACCAGGGCGGGGGGGGTGTTGCGCCGCCCGGATCCGCATTATAATGCGGGGCGATGGATGCGGAATGCCTGACGATCCAGGTCGAACGGATCACCTACACCAACCCGCAGAACGGGTATTCCGTCCTGCGCGCCTCCAGCCGCGGGCACCCGAACGGGGTGGTGGTGGTGGGAACCTTCGGCGTGATCAACCCCGGCGAGGAACTGCGGGTCTACGGCACCTGGACCTGCCACCCCCAGTTCGGCGTCCAGTTCCATGCTTTCCGGTACACCACCCTCAAGCCGGCCACGCTCAAGGGTATCGAGAAATACCTCGGGTCGGGCATGATCAAGGGCATCGGGCCGGTGACCGCCCGGCGGCTGGTGGCCGCCTTTGGTCTCGAGACGCTCGACGTCATCGAGCGGCAGGCCGACCGCCTGACCGAGTGCCCGGGCATCGGGCCGTCGCGGGCGGAGCGCATCGCCCTCGGGTGGGCCCAGCAGAAGGCGGTGCAGGACGTGATGATCTTCCTGCAGGGGCACGGCATCTCGCCCGCCTACGCGGTGCGCATCTTCCGGTCGTTCGGGGCGGACGCGGTGAAGAAGGTGGCCGAGGACCCCTACGTGCTGGCCTACGAGATCTCGGGCATCGGGTTCAAGACGGCCGACAAGATCGCCGCCGAGTTCGGCATCACGGGCACCGACCCCCGCCGGGTGCGGGCCGGGCTGATGTATTTGATGCGCGGGGCGCTCGACGAGGGGCACCTGTTCCTGCCGCAGGAGGATCTGGCGCGGCAGGCCCGCGAGATCATGCAGTTTGACTCCGACGAGGCGGTGGAAGCGGCCATCGCCACCCTGCTGACCGAGGAGCGCCTGCTGTTGCGCGTCTGGCAGGACCGGCGGCTGTTGTACCTGCCGCACGCCTTCCACGAGGAACAGGGGGCGGTCAACCGGCTGGTCGACTTTCTGGCGCGTCGGGCCGCCTGTCCCCGCGACCGACTGCTCACCGCGCTCGACGGGGCCCTGGGGCGGGCCGGCATCACCCTCACCGACCTGCAGGCCCTGGCCGTCGAGCGCAGTTTGGCCGAGCGGTTTCTGGTGATCACGGGGGGGCCGGGCACCGGCAAGACCACGACCCTGCGCGCCGTGGTGGAGGCCCATCTCACCCTCGGGCGGCAGGTGGCCCTGGCCAGTCCCACCGGCCGCGCCGCCAAGCGGTTGGCCGAGGTCACCGGCCACGAGGCGAAGACGGTCCACCGCCTGCTGGAGTTCTCCCCCCAGGACAAGGGCTTTCGGTACAAGCCAGGCAACCCGCTTCCCTGCGACACCCTGATCGTCGATGAGGCGTCGATGATCGACATGAGCCTGTTCTTCCACCTTCTGCGGGCGCTTCCCAACTCGGCCACCTTCGTCCTGGTCGGGGATGCCGACCAACTGCCGTCGGTGGGGCCGGGGCTGGTCCTGCAGAACCTCATTGCGTCAGATGTGGTGCCGGTCGTGCGGCTGGAGACGGTGTTCAGGCAGGCCGAGGCCTCGCACATCATCACCAATGCCCACCGCATCAACCGAGGGCAGATGCCCGTCCTCCTCGCCCCGGACGGAAAGACCCGCACCGACTGCTATTTCCTCGACGCCCCCGACCCCGACCGGGCGATCGCCCTGCTGAAGAACGTGGTGACCAGCAGTCTGCCCAAGCGGTTCGGCTACGACCCGATCGCCGACATCCAGGTGCTGACCCCGATGAACCGCACCTCGCTGGGGGCGGCCGCCCTGAACGCCACCCTGCAGGAGGCCCTGAATCCTCCCGCCCCCGGGAAGCCGGAAATGAAGCACATGGCCAGGGTCTTCCGCCAGGGCGACAAGGTCATCCAGCTGAAGAACAATTACGATCTCGAGGTCTTCAACGGGGACATCGGGTTGGTGCGGGAGGTCAATCCGGAAGACCAGGAGATCGTGGTGGTTTTCCCGCAGGGGGAAAAGGTCTACCAGCCCGTGGACCTGCTCGACCTGGGGCTGGCCTACGCCATCACCATCCACAAGGCGCAGGGCAGTGAATATCCGGCGGTGGTCCTCCTGCTGACGACCCAGCACTACGTCATGCTCCAGCGCAACCTGCTGTACACTGGGCTGACGAGGGCCCGCCAGACCATCGTCCTGCTGGGGACGAAGCGGGCGGTGGCCGTGGCGGTGAAGAACGCGAAGACGGCCCAGCGGAATACGCTGTTCCGGGAACTGCTGGCGGAAAAGGCCGGGGCGGTCCTGAACGGCGGGGGCGGTCCGGACGGCCGGACGCCGACGGGATGAACGGGACTATTTGAAGAAGGAAATGATCATGCATCCGATCCAGAGGAGACAGGAGAGAAACGTCATGCTCTGGGCGTTGGCATAGATCGAGAACTTGGCGTTGGCGATACTCGACACGATGAAGATGTTGCGCAGGATCTGATCGAGGAACCGTTTGCTGTCGTAGTTTCCGAATTCGCTGATGTACCCCTCGGGGGTGTTGGTTTCGACGATGTCCTTGTAGTAGACGAGGCTGGTGGACCCCGGATCGTCGTCGATCATGGGGAGTTTTCTGGTGGAAATGACGCTCAGTGACAGCAGGATGGAGATCACGCAGGAGGCCAGGAACCCGATGAAGATAAGGTACCCCGGGCCCGAGAGGCCTTGCAGGGTGCTGATGAACGGGCTGAGGGCGGCCAGAAAGATGGAATTGATCAGCAGAAGTCCATTGGCCTTGCTGTCGGCGAACTGGACCAGCCCCTGGTTGTAGTTCAGGATGCCGAAAGCCACTTCGATGTTCTTGGTGACGGGAAGCTCTTCCTTGGCCTTCTTGTCGAGGAACATGGCGACCCTCCTGGGCGGGTTCGGGGCGGCCGGCGGCGCGGGGAGGGGCCGTCCCGCCTGCATGGTATCAGACTTTCCGGGGCTTTGCACGGGGTTTCCGTGAAGGCCTCTTGCCGAGAGGGGAAGAGGGAGCTGTCGCGCCGTCCCGCGGGCGGTGAGGGGGCCTTGCTGTCCCCCGGGTCGTGGTCTGGCGGCCGTTCCAGGTGGTGGCGGCGGGCGTGAGGGCTTCCGGCCCGGCGCGGGTTCCGGCCGGCCCCCGCCGGGGCACGGAAGGGAGGGGCGCCGCCCGTCGGGGTGACGGGGGAGGCCATGCCGACCGAGGGCCGGTCAGGGTTGGCATTTTTTCCGGCGGGAGGGGCCGGTTCCCTTGACGCTTTGCAAAACGGTTGGTAAGATTTAATTAAATTCCAGGGTACATCGAGATTTCAGAGATTCAGGGGGTTCGGTATGCTGAAGCGCAGTGTGTTCAAGACTCCTATCTGCATTCTTCTTTCCCTGTTGATGCTTCTTGACTACGCGGTGTTCAACGTCCCGCCCGCCAAGGCGCTCGACAAGAAGAGCGTCCTGATCGGGGCCGGCGTGGGTGCCGTGGCCGGCGCGGGCATCGCTCTGGCCGCTCCCGCCATTGCGGGCGCGGTGGGCGCGGCGGGCGGCATCGCCGGGATCGGCACCGCCATCGTGGGCGGGCTGGCCGCGGTGGGCGGCGGCCTGCTTGGCGTGGTCAGCGCCGTGGGCGCCGCGATCGCCTCGGGCATCGGCGCCATCGGCGGGTTCATCATGGGCATCATCGGCAGTCCCCTGTTCATTCCGGCGCTGATCGTCATCGCCGCGGTCGCCGTGGGCATCTACCTGTATCGCCGCCACAAGAAGAAACAGCAGGCCGACGCCCCCGTCATCCCGGGCAGTGATGACATCATGGTCACCACCGGCGACTACGACATGAACCCGGTCTTCAATCCGACCGCTCCCGATCCGATCACGATCGGCGACGAGGATACGATCACCATCTCGGGCGAGCAGGTGACCATCAGCGACACGCCGCCCAGCGTCTCGGTGCCGGCCGACAATACCAACAGCGAGACCACCCCGGTCGTCATCGGCGAGGCTGACAGTTCCAGTTCCGACCTC
>CAZKPI010000353.1:0-1334 GCA_964554555.1 uncultured bacterium | reverse complement strand
TCGTGGCCTACAATGAATACACCCAGCTGGTCACTACCGGCGGCAATGGCGATGTGAAGGCCGCCCTGGCCAAATACAAGGCCGCCTACAACAAGTACATGACCCTGAAGGCCTCTGCCGGCAAGTAATCACCGACCCCCCTCTTTCCTGTCCGCACGCCGCGCCCGGGTTTCCCGGGCGCGGTTCCACGTTCAGGGGGCCCTTGCAGGGGAGGAAGGATCCCTCCCGGGACGAATGCCGAGGGCGTCGCGGACCGGGGATGCGGCTGGACGGACGGGGCGGGGCCGTCGGTGGCCAGGCTGTCCAGGCCGGAGGTGATCCGAAGACCCGAGGCGGCGGAAGGGGGAAGACCGGGCGCGGTCGGGCCGAACACCTGCTGTTGCCCTCGCCCCCGGCGGTCGTTCCCGGCCAGGGGTCAGGGCGCGGCCGGTCTGCCTTCCGGGGCGGCCGGGGGCCGGAGGCGGAAGAAGGTGAGAACGGTGTCGCCGAAGGTGCGCTCGTCGAACTGGTCGAGGGCGGGGCGGCCGGCGAGGCCCAGGTCGTCCTTTTTCTGGCGTTCGATGATGAAGATGGTGCGGGGGGTGAACAGGGGACACCCCGGAATCTCGTCGAGGATGGGCCCCAGCAGTCCTTTCAGGTAGGGCGGGTCGATGCACACGATGTCGAACGGGTCGAGGCCGCGGAGGCGCAGGAACCGGAGGGCATCGAGGGGGTACATCCGGCCGCGGTCGGCCAGGCCGGTCTGCTCGAGGTTGTCGCGGATGGCCCGGGCGCAGTCGGGGGAGTGATCGACGAAGGCGGCGAAGGAGGCGCCGCGCGACAGGGCCTCGATGCCCAGACTGCCTGAGCCGGCGAACAGATCCAGGAACCGGCATCCGGGGAGACGGGCGGCGAGGATCGAGAACAGCGAGTTCTTGACCCGGTTCATGGCCGGGCGGGTCTTTCCCCCCTTGGGCATCTTCAGGGGGCGCCCCTTGGCGCTCCCGGTGGAAACACGCAGTGCGGCCATCGGTCGGTCAGCCTCCATCCATGAATGTGGCGAGCGCGGGGCCGAAACTCTCGGCCATGCGCTCCCGGAACCAGTCCCGGACCGGGGCGGGCTCGCGGGTGAGCAGTTCGAAGGCACGGCGGCGGGCCTTTTCCAGCATCCCGGGGGGAAGATCGTGGGAGAACGCCGGGTGGGAAAGGCCGCTCTGGCGAAGGCCCACCAGGTCGCCCGGCCCCCGCAGTCGGAGGTCGGCCTGGGCGATGACGAACCCGTCGTCGGTGCGGACCATGATGTCCAGGCGTTCCGACTCGGTCTGCGGGCTGATCAGCAGGCATTGCGGGCGGGG
>CAZKPI010000352.1:0-5700 GCA_964554555.1 uncultured bacterium | reverse complement strand
TGTAGACCTTGTCCTGCGTGTAGAGCGAGAACTCGAAGACCCGGGCGAGGTCCTTGGCCTCCTCGGCCGGGCCCTTCAGCCGGAACACGGCTTCGATGGGAAGCTGGTAGTTGATATACTCGCCGAGCAGGTTCTTGTCGCCGTTGGCCCAGGGGCCGACGATGCGCACCGCCAGCAGTTCCTTGGGCGGATTGGCCTCCCAGCCGGTGTTCTTCAGGTAGGTGAGCGCTTCGGCGGCCAGCGCGTCGGCACTGCCGGGCCCCTGGAAGGTGGGGGAATGGCCCGCCCACACCCGCTCGTCGATCTCCTTCTCGAGGGTGGTACTGCGCGAGGCGATCTCGGCATCGACGCCGGCCAGCCGCTCCCTGATCGGGGCGCTGGCCGGGTCGAGCCGGGCCGCCAGCGCCAGCTTGGTCTTGCAGACCTGCATTCGTTCCACCTGGATCTTCTCGGCGAACCCGGTGATCCCGTCGAGGGTTCGCACCGCGTCTTCATACAGCGCGGCCGCCCGTTCGGTCTTGATTTCCTTCGCTTTGGCAAGAAACTCGGAAAGCCGGTCGTAGACATACCCGGGGGAGGGGTTGTAGTCGTTCCTGCCGTTCATTTCCCGGATCTTGTTGTCGATCTCCATGCTCGACTTCCCGTATTTGGCGGCGAACTCCTCCATCTGCCTGGTGACCGCTGGCAGGTCGTTCTTCTCGAAACTCTCGGTCATCGTGGCCAGCTCGCTCATCGCGGCCAGGATGCCCTCTTCGGTGCCCACCCCTTTTCGCTGGTCGATTTCCTGGAACCAGGCTTGCACCTTTTCGTAGGTGGCGGTGAGATCGGCCACTTCCTTGTCGATGCCGCCGCGGGCGGTGTCGGCCTGGGCGAACAGGGCGCCCGCCTCGGCCTTCAGCTTGTCGTAGGCGGCCTGGAACCGCTTGAACCCGGGGTGGTCTGCCGCGCCGGCCTCTGCCCTCACTCCCTCGACGCGGCTGTCGAGCTGTTTGAAGCTGTCGCGGGCTTCGTCGGTCTTCCCCTCCTTCGCGGTCAACAGCGCATCCCACGCGGTGTAGTAGATGACATCGACGCGGTTCTGGAAGGGGGCCGCCGGCTCGCCGGGCAGGCGCATGGTGAACATGCCGGCCGCCTCGAGCTTCGCGCGCATTTCGTCGATGGTCTGCCGGGCCTTGGCGATGTCGGGGTCGGTGGCCGGCCACGGGTCGTGCCCGCCGCCGCCGGCGATCGCGGTGTCATAGGCGTCGATCGCCTCCAGCATCGGCTGGGCCAGCTGACTGCCGATCTGGCGGGCCTCTTTCTGTCCTTCCAGCTCGTTCAGCTTGTTGGCGGCTTTCAGCGCCTCGAACTTCGCCAGGGGGGCGGCCGTCGCTTCGGCCAGATTCGTGACCGCCTTCAGCAGGTCCTGTTTGGCGCTCTCGGAGGGGGGGACCGCGAACAGGGTTCCGCACGACAGGCAACCGGCAAGCAGGAGGGCAATCAGGGGAACGGGAACGGCATGACGCATGGCAAGCTCCTCATCAAGACTTCCCGCACCGGTTCGCCGGCGGGGTGGCGGTTCAGCGACTCCCGGAACGGGTCCGGGGCAGGGCCCTCGTCTGACGGCCCCCTTCGGCAGGGGGAGACAGGGCTCTCCTCTTCCTCCCGATGTCTGGTCATGTACTATCCTTGTCCAAGTTCGCAAGTCAAGGGAAAATGCCAGGGCGTGGGAACCTGCCGGACCTCCCTGCCAAGGGTCACCCCATACCCCCACGATCGACGGACCGGACGTGACCGCGCGGGTTCAGCCGTTGACCGCCAGGGCCCTTCCTCGGCCGCCCCGCCTGGCCTCCGGTCCGGGGCGGTTCCTTTCCTGAAGCTTTCCCCGTTTCTCCCGTGTCTTTGGCCTGATTCTCCTGGCGCCCCGGTTCTTCCGGGGTGATCCCCTGCCGTCTGCTTCCTCTCTTCCCGCCTTGCCCCGCTGGGCCTACCAGGTCACTTCCACGGGCTGGTCGAGCTTCAGCTTCAACACCTGCCGCGCCGAGCCGCCGTTGACGGCGATCTCGACCAGGCCGGTCGACCCGATGTAGGCCAGCGGCTCCCCCTCGGCCACCCCCTGGAAGGAGGTCACCAGCACCAGGTCGCGGCGGGCCACCTTGACCCGGGGCTTGCCCCCGCGGGCCATGATCTCCTCGCCCGGCAGGTTCGTGACAACGTTGCCGAACCGGTCGCAGTAGACCGTCACGCCGGTCACCCGGTCAAGTCCGAACACCGGCTTCGGCCAGTCGATCTGCACCGGGTTGGGGTGGGCGGGCCCCATCTCCTCGAGCAGGACCCCGCGGGTCAGGTGCGCCGCCGTCGGTGCGAACACGTCGCGTCCGTGGAAGGTTGCCGAGACCGGTTCCCGGAAAAAGGCCGGGTTCTCGAGGCGGTGACAGGCCCGCACCGTCTCCCGCTTGAGGGCCAGCGACAGGACCCCGTTGTCCGGGCCGACGAACAGGTAGCGGTCGGTGGCGGCGGCCATGGCCGGCCGGTCGGTTCCCACCCCGGGATCGACCACCGCCAGGTGGACGGTTCCGGGAGGGAAGTAGGCGTAGCTCGAGGCCAGCGCGAACGCCCCCGCCCGCACGTTGCCGGGCGGGATGTCGTGGGTCAGGTCGATGCACATGGCCTGCGGGCTCAGGCTCATGATGACCCCTTTCATGACGCCGACAAACCAGTCCTGGGTGCCGAAATCCGTGGTCATGGTCACGATCCGCATGGGGGAACCTCCTCGCCGGTCATTGGAAGAGCGTGGCCACCGGCTGGCCCCGGAACTGGGCGGCCAGGTCCAGCCCGAACCGCACCGAAAACTCGTCCACCAGCCGGCGCACGCGGGGATGGGCCGGGTGCAGGTGGAAGGCCTCGCCCAGCGTCTTCAGGACGTAGTCGGGCGGGCTGTCGTGCCTGATTCCCGCCGCCTGGTCGCGCTTGTAGGCTGTCTCGACCAGGGTCACCAGGTTCTGGATGCTGGCCGGAGCCATTTCGCAGGCCTTGCGCAGACAGTCCAGCGCCTCGTCCGCCCTTCCCGCCTCGGCCAGCAGTCGCCCGATGGCCCGCATCGATTTGTCCGAGCCGGGGTTCAGCTCCAGCTCCTTCCGGTAGAAACCCAACGCCTTCTCCCGCAGGTCGGTCTGGTCGGGGAGCCGGGCCGACATCTGCTCGTGGGCCACCCCCAGCCAATACTGCACGTCGAACAGGCCGGGCGACCGCTGGTGCAGGGCGGCCAGCAGGGTGACCGCCTCCTGGTGCCGGGCGGCCGCCAGGGCGCGCCGGGCCTCGGCCAGGGTGGCGCTGAAGTCGAGATGCCCGGCCTTCTGCAGGGCCAGGATCGAGGCCATCCGGGAATGGTGCATGATCATCATGGCGTAGCGCCCCCCGGTCTCCTCCTGACAGCCTTCGATGAAGGTTCGGAGCCCTTCCCCGACCAGAACCGCCTTGACCGGGATCTCGGTCTCAAACCCCTCATTGTACAGCCGGAGCACCGGCCGGTCGGTCACCCAGGTGTCCTCCCCGGCCGTTCCGGTCACCGGCTCGAGGAATTCCACGTCGATGCGGCCGCCTTTGAATTCCAGGCGGGCGGGATGCACGTTCGGCGAATCGATGAAGAGCATGATCACCGGGTAGAGGTAGACCTGCGGCTCGAAGAAGAAACAGACCACGGGCCACTGTCCCAGCAGTTCGGCGGCCCGTTCGGGGGCCTGCCGCTTCGCTTCCTGCCGGAGCTGGGCCAGCATCTTGCCGGCCTTCTGGTAGGTCCGCATGCCGCGGTCCGAGACCAGCACCGACCGGATCCGCTCCTCCATGGCGGTGTAGCGGACCAGGTCGTGCAGTCGCGCCAGCTCGCGGCTGACGGTGGGCGGGGGGCCGCCCTTCGCCTTGAATTCCTCCTTGACCTGGGCGAACACCTCGGCCAGCGTCTCCTGGTTCAGCAGGAGGGCGTTGGCCGTCTGGCCGACCAGGGCCCGCTCCTCGTCCGTGATGACGCCGTCCTCGACCGTCTTGGTGAGGATCCGGTGCAAGAACGCCCGCGGGGAGAAGTCGCGGTCGAGGGCCTCCAGCTTCCCCAGTTTGCGCGCCTCCTGCACCTGGTCGAAAATCTTCTGGTAGCGCTCGTTGGAGATCTCGATGAAGTCGCGCATGCTCTTGACGACCCATTCCTCCTCCGAGGAGATGGTTCCGTCACCCAGGACTTCCTCGAGGAGAGAGCGGTAGATAAAGGGGACGGTCAGGTCGGGCGACTCCTCCATCTCGCCGGTGCGGGGCACCTCGGGGAGGGCCCCGATGGTGTAGAGTTCGGTCCACTCGCGGATGGCGGCCTGCACGTCTCCCGTCGAGGCCTGGCGGGCGCGGCCCAGCAGGCGGGCGATGGCGTCCTCGCCCTCGGCGTAGAGGAAATGGAAGGTTTTCTTGGCTCCCGGCAGAACCAGGGCGATCGGCTGGAACTGCGCCAGCAGTTCGGGAGCCGAGCGCAGAAGCAAGAGGGCGGTGTCGAGCAGGTTGAGGAACGCTTTCTCCCGACGGTTGCGGGCGAAATTGCCCAGGTGCACCAGCCAGCGCCCCACGCAGGCTTTCAGGAATTCCTCCGTTCCCGGCTGGGTCCGCCAGCCCTTGAATCCTGGGGAGGCAAGGAAATCGCGCACATTCTGCATCTGGAATTCGTAGAAGTTGTCGAAGGCCACCGTGGTGCCGGCCTCGGAGTCGTGGAAGGCCAGCACGAACTGCTCGCCCAGGGTCAGCAACAGCTTGGGGTGATCGGCCAGGTCGGGGTGCCGGGCCTGCCGGCCCAGGAATTCCGAGAAGACGGGCAACAGCGAGGTGTAGCGCTCGAACTGGCCGGTGCGGGGCCGGGCGTAGGCGTCGCGCACCGCCAACAGCAGGAACTGTGCCACCGGCACGACCTGCTCCTTCGTCGGCATGGCAAAGACGTCGCTGTCGGTGACCTTCTTCAGGGCCATCTCGACCCGTTTGTCGTTGTCGCCCTCCAGGCTCCTGGCCAGCTCCCGCCAGGGGCCCTGGGCGTCGGCCGGCAGGAGGGCGATCCGTTTGGCCAGCTGGTCCTGCAAGGTCTCTTTCGTCTCCACGCGCGGTCCTCCGTTGTGATCTTGGTTCCGATGGTACCAGAGCCTGTTCGCCCGGGCAACCGGCCATCCAGGTTCCGCGCCGGGCGGGAACAGAGCCGGCCAGCCGCCATCGGGAAGAGGCGGCCAAGGGGTTCCGGCGGCCCTTGGCCGTCCCCCCGAGGCAGGGGGAACTGGCGTCCCCGGAGGAATTCTGGGATAATGCCGCTCATGAACGACCGGCCTGGACCTCCCTTCCGAACGAAGCCGCCAGCGGGCTGGCCGCGGCCGCCGCTCGCCGCTCTGGCGGTCCTTCTCTGGCTGGTCATGTCTCCTGCCCCGGCGGAACAGGGCTCCGCGTTCCCCCCGTTCTGGATCGAGAAGATCTCGCCGGGCCAGCCGCTGTATCCCTTCGTCATCAACGACGTCGGCGACCGGGCCTGGGACCTGAAAACCCTGCGCGGCAAGCCGGTGATCCTGCTGACCGCCCACCGCTCGGTCCGCTATGATCTGCGGCGGTGGGCCGAGGCCCTCAACGAGGAGTTCGGCCGGCCAGGCCTGATCCATCTTCTCTGGGTCCACAATCTCAGCCGCTACCCCTGGGACCTGCAGGAGCACCACG
>CAZKPI010000351.1:0-5705 GCA_964554555.1 uncultured bacterium | reverse complement strand
GGGTCGCCAAGTTCGTCCACCCGGAGGGGGGGGACCGTCCCGTGGAGGGGCAGGGCGGCGGGGGAAGGGGCTTCCGACTGCCAGACGGCCCGTCCGGTCGTGGCGGTGGACCAGCGGCCGTCCCGCCCGACGACGAAAACGGGCTGTTCGATCGCCCGCAGGGCCTCGGTCAGTGGTTGGTCCCCTTCGCGCAGGGTGTCGGCGGGTCCTTCCCACCAGCATGCCTTCCGCATGGTCTGTGTCCTTTCGCCAGAGAGGCCTCCCGGCCGCACCCGCAGGCCGGGGAGGGAGGGGAGTCTACCGGTTCCGTCGGGAATTTGCAACCCTGCCGGCCATCCCCGGCCATTCTCATTGTGTGATCTGAAGCGGGTTTTGGGATACTGCCGGTCGGTTTCTCCTGGTTGGTTTCAGCGGACCGGCCGGCAGGTTCGTTCGTGAGGTAACAAACCTCTCCCGCCATGGTAAGATCATGTTGAATGCCGCTCGAGGAGGATTCCATGGAAGCGCATCCCGCCTGGCGATCCCTGGCCCTTCTGCTGGTCCTGATGCTGGCCGCGACCTGCTTCGCCGAGGTCGATCTGGACGAAACCCTGAACCAGCACGACCCGAAGGGAAGTGGTGGTCAGGCCCTGCAGGCCCAGAACACGACCAAGCCGGGGACTCCCGCCGCGGCCCCCGCCCCGGCGGCCGATGATCCCTGGATCCGGATCATGACCCGGTTGACCAGCATCTTCGACCGGCTGACGAAGATCTTCGAAAAGCTGGCGGCCATCACCGGCAAGCGTCCATCCGGCGAGAAGTCCAAGGAGGAGAAGCCGGCCGCCGGCAAGCCCAAACCGGATTCCACCACCGGTCCCCAAAAGCCGCACATTTCGGGGAACCGCGTCTACGTCGACTGCCCCAAACGGACCCAGTTCGACCCCGCCAACGGCAAATACCAGAACTCCTGGTGCGGACCGACCTCGCTGGGCATGGTCTACGAATACTACGGCCGCAAGGAGACCACCAGGTCGATCGCCGGCCGGGTCTACACCCCCGGCCGCGGCACCGACGCCTGGAAGGTCTGCGCCGACCCCAGGAAGCATGGATTCCCCGGCACCTACATGAAGGAGAAGGCTGACATCGCCTTCCTGCGCGCCCGCCTCCAGGAGGGCAAGCCGGTCATCGTCAATGTCGAGGTCGCCTGGAGCTCAGGCCATTACATGGTGGTGGTGGGCCTCGACGGCGACAAGGTCATCGTCAACGACCCGGGCCGCAGTGTGGTCCGGCGCGAGTTCAGCACCTCCTGGTTCCTTTCCCAATGGAACGGCCGCGACCGCCGGGCCATCGTGATCCAGAAGTAACCCCGCCCCTTGGAGCGCACAGACCCATGAACACGAGACAATCCTGGTTGGTGATGCTGGCCCTGATCCTGTTGCCCCTGGTCCTGTTGCCCCTGGCCGCCGCGGCCGAGACGGTCGATGTCGTCTCGCTGACCTTCGCGGAAGGCCCCCAGGGGGTGGGTGCCGCGACCCCCGACCGGGCGATCGACGATTTCACCGGCCCGACGGCCTTCACCGTCGGTCCCGACGGCAGGATCTACCTCCTCGATGCGCCGCGGTTCTGCGTGAAGGTCTTTGCGCCGGACGGGCGGCCGGTGCGCACGATCGACTACCCCGCGGCCACCGCGGCCGGCAAGCCCGTGCTCGGCATCGACCTGGCGGTGGGCGCGCGCGGCGACCTGTTCGTGGCGAACGCCACCGAAGGCCTCATCTGGAAGTTCGACCCCCAGGGGAAGCTCGTGGCCACCCTGGGGCGCCAGGAGAGCGGCGCCAGCCTGTTCGAACTTCTGCACCGGCTGGCGGTCGATTCGCAGGGCGGGCTCCTGGCGGGAGAGGGCATGACCACCAAGGTCATCCGGCTGTCGCCGGACGGCCGCAAGACCGCCGTCCTGCCCGAGTCCTTCTACCCGCCGGTGGTCGGTCCAGGTGACGAGCTGGTGATGGTCAGGGCGGGGGCCGCCCCCAACCGGTCCGAGGTGAAGCTGTGCGCGGGCGACCAGAAGACGGTCCGCCACCTGGCCACCATCGAGATGGATAAACCCCTGCTGAACGCCGCGCCGGTCGGGTACGACGCCCGCGGCCACCTGTACCTGTTCATGGTGGTCGGTGCATTCGGCGACAACTACGAGGCGGCGTATGTGCTCGAGCTCGACAGGGAAGGGAAGACCCTCCGCCGGGTCCAGCTTCCCGAATCCCCCGGCATCGGCATGAACCGCTACCTCGGGGTGACGCCGGACGGCCGCATTCTGAAGGCGGACGCCGACGAGAAGACCTTCCGCATCGTCGAATACCGGTAGCCTCCCTCACCCCAGCTCTGATGGCGGGTGCCCGACCGCTCTGGTCTGACCGGCAGACCTGGCCAGGGTCTGCCAACATCTTTTGCGCCGGGGAAGCTTCGGATCCCGGGCGGGAATGGCCGCCGGGGTTGCAGGCCGGTTGCAGGGGAGGGACGGGGTGCGTTACCCTGAGGCATCCCACCCCGGAGACCCGGCCGATGATTGTTCTTCCCGCCCCTTCCCGGTTCCCGCCCGTCACTGCCGCCCTCCTGCTGTGCCTGCTGTCCGTCTGCACCGGGCCCGTGTTCAGCCAGGGGACCGCGCCCGTTTCCCCGGCGGCCCCCGTCCGGATCGGCCTGGTCTACACCGCCACCCAGGCCGTCGCCCTGCAGGTCGGCCAGGACCCGCTGGAAGCCTATCGAAAAGCCCTGGCCAGACCGGGTGTCGAGGTCGTGTCACTGCTGGTGTCCGATCCGGAGTTCGTCACCAACGAAAAAACCCGCCTGCTGGATGGCCTGGTCCTGCCCGGGGGGTGCGATGTCGACCCCGCCCTGTATAACGAGGAACCGCACCATCTGCTGGAAACCGTCGACCGGGCGCTCGACTCCCTCGAATTCTTCCTGCTCGAGTTCACGCGCAAGATGCGCCTGCCTGTGCTGGGCATCTGCCGCGGCCACCAGATGATCAACGTCTTCCTCGGCGGGTCCCTGTACCAGGACCTTCCGTCACAGCTCGACGGGGAGGTCAGGGTGGTCCACCGGCGGAAGGAGGACGGGGAGACCCGGCGGGTGGCGCATGCCATCACGGTGGCGACCGGATCCCGCCTGTTCGAGGTGTTCGCCACCGCCACCTGGGATGTGAATTCCTTCCATCACCAGTCGGTCAAAAAACTGGGGAATGATCTGCGGGCCACGGCCTGGAGCGCGGACGGGGTCGTCGAGGCCATGGAAGGAATGTCTGACTGGTTCGTCCTCGGCGTGCAGTTCCACCCGGAAAAGGACCTGGACCGGGATCCGCGCCTGGCCGCGCTGTTTTCCGCCTTCGTCGAGGCGGTTCGGGAACGCCGGGACCGCGGCGACGGTCACTGACCGGTCAGCGCCAGGAGGGAACGACCATGGGGCCGCGGCAAACGGAATTCCCGGCGCGCCGCGGATTCCTTCGGGGGCGATCTTCACAGGTGATGGGGGAAGGCCGGCAGGTGTAGTATACTTCCCCCAACCCACCAGGACCGGAAGGAATCCCAGGTGTCAGATGCATTCAGGCAGGCGGCGGAGAAGCTGACCTCGCCCCAGGAGGCCGAGCGCAAGGCGGCCGTGCTCGAGCTGTTCGGGCTGAAAGATCCGCGCGCCATCGACCTGCTGGCCCGGCGGGTCGATGCCGACACCTCGGCGGAGGTCCGCTACCAGGCGCGCCGGGCCTACTACCTTCTGCGCGACGAGATTCCCAGCAACCCCGCCGAGCCTTTCCTCGAACTGCCCGACGGCATCAGCCTCGACGACCTCGAGATGATCCTGCACGACGAGAACCCCCGCATCCGTCACGAGGGCATCGCTCTGGCCGAGAAGCTCGATGCCGGTTCGGTCGCCCCCTTCCTGCGGTCGGCGCTCGCCGTCGAGAAAAAGACCGCCCTGCAGGCCGAGCTGATCGTCGCCCTCGGACGGGCGGGGGCGCGGTGCGACATTCCCACCCTGGCCGCCTTCCTGGCCGCGCCCGAACCCCGCATGCGGATGACGGCCATCGAGGCCCTCAACCGCATCGGCGGAATCGAGGCCCTCGAGTATGTGGTCCCCCTTCTGCGCGATGCGGACAACCGCGTGCGGGCGCTGGCGGCGAAGGTTTTGGAGCCGCTCGACACGGGGGACATGCTGAAGATCCTGAAGAACCTCGCCCTGGCCGCCGAACCCGCCTCGCGCGACGCGGCCATCTTCACCCTCCAGCGGTACAAGGCCCCCCAGGCCGCCCGCCTCCTCGGTCACCTGGCGCTCAACGACCCCGACCCCGGGCTGAAGGAAAAGGCCCGCACCGCCCTCGAGGCCATGGCCAAGGGCAGTGAAACCGCGCGCAAGGTTCTCGAGGCCATGACCAAACCCCCCGAGCCGGAGGACGACCCCAATGCTCCGGCCGTCGTGCCGCTGGAGGGGGACACCCTGCCGGCGCCGCCCGGCCCCAGCGCCCCCCCCGGCTCCGCTCCCGCCGCACCGGCCAAGGTGATGGTCGTCCCCGGCCTCCCCAAGAAGCTGGTCAAGAGCATCTGGTGGGGCGACCCGGCCCAGCGGGCGGCCGCGCTGAAGGAGGCGGCCCCCCTCCTGCGGGCGGAGCATCTGCCGTTTTTGCTGTTGCGGCTCGACCGCGAGGACGACCCGCGCGCCCTGTCGCACCTGCTCATCCTGATCGGCAAACTGCATTCGGTGGTGGCCTACGCGGCGATCATCAAGCACTTCAAGCATCCCGACGACCGGGTGCGGGCCAATGCCATTGACGCCGCCATGATGATCGACCCGTCGACCACCCCCGACCGGGTGACCGGCTTTTTGAAAGATCCCAACAACCGCGTGCGGGCCAGCTCCATCATCGCCTGCGCCACCCGCCCCGGGTTCGAACCCCTGGCCTTCGTGCGCGACCTGGCGAGCGGCGACGACCCCGCCTGGCGGCGCAGTGCCCTGTTCGTCATCAACCGGCTCAAGCGGCCGGCCTTCCTGGAGATCCTCGAGTTCCTGGTGAAGGACGACGACATGGAGGTCCGGCACCTGGCCTACAAGGCCATCTCCGACTATGCCGGCCGGGGCGTCAAGGGGGCCCGCGAGCTCGCCGAGACGGCCGGCAAGGCCCTGGCACGGGAACAGGGGGCGGGCGGCAAGTTCGACCAGGACTTCCACAAGGCCATGAACGAGATGCGGGCCCCGCCTCCCCCCAAAAAGGTCGTGCGGCCCGGCGGGAAGTCGGCCACCGAGGAACTGGGCGAGCAACTGCTGGGCCGCGACGGAATGAAGCAGGCCGGCCAGAAAATGAAGGACCTGCAGGCCCAGGCCAGGGTGGCGACCGAAAAGGTCAAGGAATCCCTGGCCATCGCGAACTGGCGGGAACTGCCGGCCCGCCTCGCCGGAAACCTGCCTCTGACCATGATCCTGGCGGCCCATGTCCTCAGCGTGACCCTCCATTTCCAGATGGGGGCGGGGTGTCGCCTGCTGTCCCTGGCGGCCGCCGGACTGGCCGCGGCGGCCGCGGGTTTTGGCCGGGCCCGCCAGGTGCCGGCGGTTGCCGGCCTCCTTCCTCTGCTCCTGCTGTTTGTCCCCCTCGTGGCCGTTCCGCTTGGCTTCCAGGACCCCGATCTCACCGGCGGTTCGCACGAGGAGGGCGGGGTCGGGCCCGCCTCGGCCGCGGCCGGCCT
>CAZKPI010000350.1:0-5733 GCA_964554555.1 uncultured bacterium | reverse complement strand
GCAACTCTTTCCCCAGCTGTGCGTGTTCATCGCCGCGAACCGCGTAATGCAGTTCGAAGGGCACCTTGCTCAGGCGCAACTCTTCGAGTTGGGAGATCACAGGGGTGATGCCGACACCGCCGGCAATGAACAGGTGCAGGCGCGCCTGCTTGATCAGCGGAAACAGATTGACCGGTGGCGTGACCTCGATCAGGTCGCCCGCAGTCGTCTTCGCAACGGACGCATTGATCGTGATGGCGGCGGTGCCGCCGCTGATCGACCATCTGGCCGGGCTTCCCGGCATCTTCGGGAAGGGGCCGCCGGACCACCGCCTGGTGCGCGACCGCCTCCTGATCGGGCTGACCAACCTGGCCCGGGATGATCCCCCGCCTGGTCTGGCGGGTCTGCTGGAGACGGAGGCGGCTCCCGACCCCGCCGGGGAGGAGGCCCGGCTGGCCGCCTGGCAGACTCTCTGGCGGGAGTGGTGGGCCGCCCACGGGCCGGCCGTCACCCCGGCCCGCCTGCGCCAGGCCTTCCACCCGGAGTGACCTCGTTCCCCCCATCCCGGTTCCGGGGTTGTTGTATCATGGGTTCACCGACCGACGAAGGAGGGTCCTCCCATGCGTGAGAAGGTCATTCGCGAGGGCAGTTGGATATGCCCCAATTGCCAGGCCAGGAACCGCGGGGCGAAAGAAAACTGCGACTCCTGCGGGGCGGTGCGCGGCAACGTCCAGTTCCTCTACGAAGAGGCCGGCCAGGCGGTCACCGACGCCGCCGGCATCGCCAAAGCGAAGGCCGGCCCTGACTGGATCTGCGCCTTCTGCGGCGACAGCAACGCTTTTGACCGCACCTCCTGCCAGGGCTGTTCCGCCCCGAAGTCGGAAGGAAAACAGCGCGAGGTGAAGGACGCGACCGTCAAGGGCGGGGAAGGCAGTGGGAAGAAATACGTCAGCCCGCACGCCACCACGCCGCATGAGCCGCACATCGAACCGGTCCGGGTGCCCCTGCCGATGTGGTTCAAGGCCGGGCTGGGCATCTTCCTGTTTGGGTTTGCCGTCCTGGTGGGCCTGCAGTGCCTGTCCTTCGAGGAGACCATGACCGTGGCCGCCCGGGAATGGCGCCGCGCCATCACCGTCCTGGAATACCAGACCGTCCGCGAGGCGGCCTGGCGCGGGGAACTGCCGCCCAGGGCCCGCGAGACCGGCCGCCAGGAGAAGATCCGCTCCTACCGGGATGTGCTGACCGGCTACCGCGAGGTGCAGGAGACCTACACCGAGCAGGTGCAGGTGGGCACCAAGAAGGTCAAGACCGGCGTGCGCGACCTGGGCAACGGGATGTTCGAGGAGATCTGGGAGGACCAGCCTGTCTACGAGGACCGCGAAAAGACCCGCACCGTGCAGAAGCCGGTGTACCGGCAGGAACCTGTCTATGACACCTGGATCGACTACGACATCGACAAGTGGCAGGAGATCGGCAAGCCCACCGCCCAGGGCACCAACGACGAGCCGCGCTGGCCCGAGACCGGGGCCGCCGCCGCCCCGCGGGAGGTCATCGGCGAGAAGCGCGAGGGCGCGCGCGAGGAATACTACAAGGTGACCCTGAAGTCTGACAAGGACGGCAAGGAATATCCGGTCGAGGAGCTCAACGACAAACCCCTGACCTTCGAGGCCTTTGCGAAGCTGAAGCAGGGCGAGAAGTTCAAGGTTACGGTCAGCGGCCTGGGCATCATCAAGGAGATTCCTGCGGTCATGCCCGCCGGACGGTGATCCCGCGGGATCGCCGGCTGGGGCCGGGACAGGATGAACCGCCCCTCGCCGGCAGGAGCGGCCGCCCGGCCGCCCTGATGGGCCCGGCGGGGAGAGAACGCCTCTGAAGTGTGTTCGGGGAGGGGTGAGCGATGCGTTCTGATCAGGCGGTGATCCTGCTGATCGCGCAGGATCTCTTGCTGATGGCGTTTCTGGGCCAATGGTTTTTCGAGAGTTTCGACGATTTCCTGTCGGCGTTGTGGTATGCGATCAAGCCCGACTGGTTGTCGCGCTGGGTCAGCGGCGACTACGAGCGGGATTTCGTGCAGACGGCGAAGCTGACCTTTCCGGTCTGGATCATCGGCATGATCAATGTCGTGGAATATATCGCCTGGGAACACGGTCTGCAGACGCTGTCGGTGACTCTGCCGGCCTTTGCGCTGATTGCCGGCTGGCACTGGGTGATCTACAAGGCGCTGTTCCGCGGCTGGGAGGATTTCCTCTCCTGCTGGTACAGCTCGGACAAGCCGCGTGACCTGCTCCTCGGCGGGTTCGACGATGCGTTTGGCGACTTCGGCCCGCGCCTGCGGATGATGGCGGCCAGCATGCTGGCCGCGTTGTCCTACCTGGGGGCGGCCATGGTGCTCGACCGGTTTGGCTGGTTGTGACCGTTCCGCGATCCATGATCCCCGACCCGCCAGCCGCGGGCGCTGGCATATCCCCACGGGGTTTCCGGGGCGTTCCCTCCCCTGTCCGGCGGCCGTTTCCTGTGGCTGGTGCCGCATGGCATGGTCGCCTTCCGGTTGCCCGCCGGGGCGGCCGCGAGGTGAGGCCCGGGAGTGGGAAGACCGCCATGATCGTGGTGATGGTGTTGGTCATCCTGGCGGCGGCGGCCCTGTTTTTCGGGGAGGTCTTCGTGTCCGGACGCCGGATCGAGGGGATCTTTGCGCCGGTCACCCGTGACGTCTATCCGCCTGTCGAGCTTGCCAGCCGCCGGAATGCCGTCTTCGTCGCGGAGGGCGGCCGTTGGGAGAAGATCGTGTATCTTCAGGAACTGCGCGGGTCCGGCCCTTCCCCCGCCCTGGTGAACGCCGTCCGGCCGGCCGCGAAGACCAGCCCGGACCCGGCCGCGGCGTCCTTCCCGGCATCGGTCACCCCGTCGTCGGCCGCCGCGATCCCCGCCGATTCTGGCGCAACCAACGCTTCCGCGTCAGCCGCCGTGGCGGCCGCGGCTCCGCCGGCCCCTGTCGCGGCGTCTCCAGCCCTGGCCTGGGTCGACCTGGAGCCGGTCAGGCTTTCGGGGACGGGGCTTCCCCCTGACGATTCCGTTCTGGCCTCCGGCCCCCGCGAAGCGGGAACCGTCGCCGGATACCGGGCGGTCCTGTCGGCGCAGGTCTACGGCAGGGTCTTGTTCCGCGACCAGCGGTTCGGGGGGTCCTGGTGGGCAGGCGAGGTCTATCGCACCTTCGACCGGAGCCACATGATGGCGCCGCGCGTCGCCATCAACGAGCGGCTCTACCGCGCCTTGCTGGCCACCGGCGCCGTCTTCCCCGGGGAGTTGGGAATCACGCCGTCGCGCGAAACCCTGATCAAGCTCGACCAGATTCCCGATTAGGGAAGAACCGTATCCCCCGCGCCGCCGATCTCCCGGGGAACCGGCCCGGCGCACACAGGCCCAGGACCATCCGTCCATTGGATACAATGGTCACTCCCCCGTTGGGATAGAATCCTCCACGGACCCACGCACCGCACAGGTGATCTTCCCGTCCCTGGCAAGGTCGCCCACGGAGGACTACCGGCACCCAGGCTCAGGACAGGTGACATCCGCCTTCAGATACTGGCCTTCCCGCCGCCGGCGCATGGCTTCCTCAGCAAACGGGCAGATCATCTTCTCGTGGTCCATGAGACCCCTCTTCGTTCGAGCGTGATGCCGGAAACGGCGGCATGCTTGTCGGTCAAAGCTCCACTCCAGCGCCAGCCCCCAAAACAGCCAGGCCCTTTTTCTTCATGTCACAAACCTCCCCGCTTTTCGGTCATATCGGATGAAAACGACCGAAGAGGAGGAACCACCCATGCGAACACCTTCGAACCTGCGATGTCTGGTGGCGGCCGTGGGGATACTGTGGGCCATGGCGGCTGTTCAAGCGCTTGCCGGAGGGGTTTCCCCCGCTGACCTGTTCAAAGCCGCGGCCCAGATGAAGATGGCGGCCAAACAGGCCAGAACTCTGGGAAAAGAACTGGAAAGCGCTCGCCCTGACGATGCCACCATCGAATCCGCCCTGTCGCGGGTCCGGAGGCTGACCGGGCAGATCAAGGGTGCCAAGGCCGTGCTGATACGCCATTTGCGTTGCCTCCCCTACAAGACGCAGATCTGGTTCGAAGGCCCGTTTGTCCACATCGACGTAATTCTCGAGCAGGTCCCGTTCATGCTTGCCGCCGACCGGGATCTGGACAATGCCAGCGGCACGCTGAAGACTCTGGCGGCTTCCCTCGAGCGCCTGCACAAGGATGTGACGTACATGGCACAGCGAGCTTCTGAGAACGCTCGCTGAGTTCCTCCCTTTTTGTCACGACGATGATATTCCCCGGCCGCTCTGGGTGGTTCTATCAAAGCCCCCCCTTTCCCCTGGCTTGTTCCGTTGGTTGCTCCAATCGGCCCAGGACTGCCCCCCAGAGTTGGCCAAGAACTTGCTCGAACGATCCCACTCTTCCTGAACTGAAGGCAAGATAAGAATAGAAGGAGCAGCGAACATGAAACATTGGGTTTTCACACAGGTCATCTGGTTGATGGTGGTCTCCTTGATGGTCATGACCTCTCTCCCCTCTATGGCGGAAACGCTCTGTACCGGCACCAGCCCCTCTCCCCGCGAGGATGGCGGGTCCTCTCTCGAGAGCCAACTGGAGGAGCTCCGGCATCTTCGCGAGGGAATTGCCACCCTGAATGGTCGTGAAGAACAGCGACAACGGCTTCTGACATTGCGCACCCGGTTCACCGGACTGGCTTCCCAACTCCCCGAGCGCACCGGCAACGCGGTCCGGGATCTGGCTCAGGAACTGGAAAAACTGGACTTCGCCCTGATCCAGGATGGAGAGGCGGGAGAAATCCAGCGGCGTCTCGCAAACACGGGAACCTTGCTGGACATTCTGGCCCTTCAGGTCTCCTCCCGGGGGGAAACCCCCTGCCGCCATGGCACGCTCGTTTCCAAGCCCTGCGGCTTCTGCGGCGGCAAGGGAAAAGACCCCTGGGGCACCTCCTGCAAGATCTGCGGCGCCGACGGCTGGGTTTCCGTCGCGGCTGACGCTCCCAAGTGCGGCGGCTGTGAGGGCAAAGGCACGGATGCCTGGGGCAACGTCTGCAAGGGCTGTCAAGGCACTGGCTGGGTGAACGTGGGTTCCGGAACCGGCAATCACGAGAACCACCCCGGAGCCGGCCATCACCACGGGAATTTCGGAAACCAGGTCGTCTCGAAGCCCTGCGGCTTCTGCGGCGGCAAGGGAAAAGACTCCTGGGGCACCCCCTGCAAGATCTGCGGTGCCGACGGCTGGGTTTCGATTGCCAGCGATACCCCCAAATGCGGGAATTGCCAGGGCGCAGGCCAAGATCCCTGGCGCAACGTCTGCCCCGGCTGTAAGGGCACCGGCTGGGCCATCGCCGACACCGACGACCATCAGGGATACTACGCGTTCAAGCCCTGCGCCTTCTGTGGCGGCCAAGGGAAGGATCCTTGGCGCAACCTCTGCAAGGTTTGCGGGGCTGACGGGTGGGTGCAGGTTCCCTCCACCGCCCCCCAGTGCGGCGGATGCAAAGGCCGCGGCAAGGATGCCTGGGGCCGCGTCTGTCCCGGCTGTAAGGGAACGGGTTGGGCCAATGTCCCGACAAACCCCGGGTATCCGCCCTCCCCCTCGGGCAATCCCTCCCAACCGGACCATCCGACCCATCCAGGGCATCATGGGGGCCCCGAACATCACCATGACAACTGGAGCCTCCAAATCTGCGGCTCCTGCAAGG
>CAZKPI010000349.1:265-5737 GCA_964554555.1 uncultured bacterium | reverse complement strand
GGGGTTGGGGTGCCTGTGGTATTTCCTGGGGGCTCTCTTCCTGCTGGCCGGGAAGGTCCAGGCGGCCGCCCTGCTGTTCGGACTCGGGTATCTCAGCGCGGGAACCGCTCCGCTGGCCAACCTGCTCCGGGGAGCGCGGCGCTGGCTGACCGACCTCGATCCCCAGCGGTGGGTGGGGTGTGCCGGCACGCTGGTGCTGACGATGGGTTCCGTCCTGTTCCTGATCGGGGTTCTGCACCTCCTGGCCCTGCTGAAGCTGGAGATCAGGCCCCGGCTCGATCAGCCGGGTGTCGCGGGGTCGCGATCCGCCGCTGGTGGGAAGGAGGACGGGCAATATCTGATCACCGTCGGTACCACCCGGGGCGGCCCCCCGGTCGCCACCGGCCCGGCCATGGTCAAGGAGTCCGGCCCCGCCGTCATCGCGGAACCCGCGGCCGGCCCGGCCACAGAACCCGTTTCAGAGCAGGCTGGCTCCGAGGTGGGGGAGTGGGGTCCCGAAAAGACCCGCCGGGAAGATCCGGCGGTCCAAGGGCGGTGGGGCGAGGCGATCCGGGGTGGGTCCCTGGTTCCGTTCCTGCTCGGGGCCTTCCTGCTGACGGTGGGCTGGGGCATCCGGCAGAGGGCCCTGTGGGCCGGGGTCCTGGGGTTGTGCGTCACCTTCTTCTTCCTGGCCGGCAGTGTCCGGGAGATGGTGGTGGCTTCCGGCGGCGATCCGCGCCTGTTCGTGCGGGCCCTGATCAACGGACTGCCGGGACTCCTGCTGTATTGGGCGTTCTTCTTCGGGTTCTACTCCATCTTCACGCCATTGCTCATGGCCCGGGCGAAGGAGATGGCCGGCGCGCTGGAGGAACGGCTGAAGGCGGCCCACGAGAACCTTGCCGTCACCCAGGAGAAACTGTCGGCCGCCGAGACCAGCGCGGCCCGCACCTCGCGCACCCTGGCCGACGAACGGACGGTCTTCGCGGCCCTGTTTGCCGCCACCAACGAAGGCATCGCCCTGCTTGGCCCGGAAGGGGAGATTCGCTACCTCAATCCTGCCTTCCAGAGCCTGTTCGAACTGGGCTCCGACCCCTGGACCGGGAGACGGTGGGAAGAGATCTTCCGGCGGCCCTTCATCCAGGTCCAGTCGGCGACTTCATCCCAGGCCGCCGCCGGGATGGCGGCAACCCTCGTGGCCGGTGCGGCCCCCGCCGCCGGTTCCCCGGCCGTGGGGAGCGGGGAAACGATGGCCCAGGCCGGAGCCGCCCAGGCCGGAGCCGCCCAGGCTGGAATCTCCGAAGCGGGGGCGGCCCCGGCGGAGGATTCCCCCGCCGGGCCGGCCGGGAAGCGCGAGGCGGGTTCCGCCGGCGCCGGCCCCGGGCCGGCCGAAGGGGAGGCGGTCCTGCTCGACGGCAAGGGAATGGTCAAGCGGCGGCTCGGGTTCTACACCAAGCGGGTGCTGGACGATGCCGGCCAGCCCATCGCCGTGATGGGGGTGGCCCGCGACATCACCCTGGAGCGGGAGATCGACCGGATGAAGACCGAGTTCGTCAGCAACGTCAGCCACGAACTGCGGACCCCGCTGACCTCGATCCGGGCCTATGCCGAGATGCTCCTCGACGGGGAGCACCCCGACCCCGCCACGGCCAGGGAATACCTCCAGATCATCCTGGGCGAGTCGGAACGGTTGACCAACCTGATCAACGACATCCTCGACCTGTCGAAGATGGAGGCGGGCCGGCGGGTTCTGCACTTCCAGACCGGCGTGCCTGGTACCATCGTTGAAAAAGTGGTGACCGTCTGCCGGGCCGATGCCCGGCACAAGAACCTGCACCTCGCCATGGACATCCCGGCCGCCGGGCGCACCGCCGTCTTCGATCCCGACCTGCTCCACCAGGCCGTGCTGAACCTGGTCGCCAACGCCATCAAATACACCCCCGCCGGGGGCCGGATCGACGTGGGGCTCCGGTATGCGACCGCGACCTACGAGATCCACGTGGCCGACACGGGGCCGGGCATCTCCGCTGAAGATCAGAAGAAGCTGTTCGGAAAGTTCTTCCGCGTCGAGAACTCCCTCAACCGCGAAATCGGCGGTACCGGGCTGGGGCTGGCGCTCGTGCGGCAGATCGCCCTGATCCACCACGGCGAGGTGCGCGTGGAATCGGAGCCAGGGAAGGGTTCGCGGTTCCTCCTCGAACTTCCGTACGTCCAGCCGAAAGCCGGACCGGAGGCGGGGGCCGTGACGGCCGGTCCGGCGGCAGACCCCGCGGCGATCGCGGAAGGGAGCGGGAGAGGTGCCTGAGTCGGGCGGGGCCAGACCGAGCGGCGGCGCCGCCGAAAGGCCGGACCCGCGGGGCTGGCGGGTCGCGGGGGCCCTCATTGCCGCTCTGCCTGTCGTGTTCCTGGCGGCCCTGTGGAACGGGTTCCAGGAGCTCACGTGGCGTTCCACCGAAGAGGAGGCCCGGCGACTGCTCTTTCCCGCCGCCGTCCGCCTCCGGGAAGCCGCGGAACCGGCGACGGTCCTGCAGAGGATCCTCCTGCGCGCCTTTCCGACCGGCATTCCCCGCTTCACCTCCGCCGAAGCGCCCGGCCTCGCCTCCCGCCTGCGGGAGGGCTTTGCCCCGTTCCTCCACTCCCTGGACCGGGGGTTCCGGCTGTATGTGCTGGCCCCCCGGCCCCCCGAAAACCTTCCCTACCAGGTCTGCCATCCCGACCCTTCGCCCGAAGGCGAGTTGATACGGCAGGTCTGGCAAGGGCGGGATGTCGATCTCGAGATCCGTCGGGGGGAATCCTCGCCCGACCGGCAGGAAGACCTCGAGCGGGGCCGTTCCGCCCTTTTCCAGTTGTATGGCCACCAGATCACGCTCAGCGAAGTCGCCCGGGCGGCCGGATTCACCTTCCGGCTGGCCGCCCGGCACGCCTCCGCCACCCACATCTGCCTGGACCGGTCGGTCTTCGAGAGCCGGAAGCACAAAGCCGGTGTCCACCTCGAGATCGACGAGGAGAACCTCCGGGCTGACGCGATCTGGAAACTGGTCCTGGGAGACGCCCCCCCCGAGGTCGCCTACGCGGCGGCCCTGCCGGCCGGGGGCGGAGCGGTGGCCAGCGTGGTCCGGGAGCCTTTTGCGGGGGGCCCGTCTTTCCCCGTTCCCGAGCTGGAGGATGCGGTCGAGGCGTTTCCCCAGGGGTTTTTCCTGAAAACCACGGGGCGCGACCCCCGCCGGCACCAGGTGGTGGTGGGGATCGCCCGGCCCTGGTACAGTGTCCGTCCCGGCCCGCGGGTGACCGCGATCCAGGCCGGACTGCTCCTCCTGGCGCTGATGGCCGGGTGGTCGCTGGGCGGCCGCCTGGGGCGGCCGGAGGGGCTGGGGTGGACCATCACCTGGCAACTGGGGGCGGCCTTTGCCTTCGGGGGCATCATCCCCGGGCTGATTCTTGGGTATTTCGGCCTGACCCGCCTCCTGGAAACCCGGACCCTGTGGGAAAACCACTGGCGCGGGGCGATCCGGCGGGTCCTGCAGGAGGGTGACCGCGGCTTCACCCACCGCCTGGACCGGCTCCAGCGGGATTTCGGGGCGTGGCGCGACCGCCTTGGCCGATTTCCCGGCCTGGACCTCCGCGACGACCAGAGGGCAAACGCCATCCGGCGGGTCGTGCTGTTCTTCCTCGACCGGCAGGGCGTTCTGCGGATGAACCAGCTCGCCCACAACCAGTATGGCGGCAAGGACGACTCGGTCGGCAGACTGGTCCGGGTCGTCCTTCGCGAGTTCCTGCAGTACCTCGCGGAGACGAGGGAGGGAAGCGCCCAGGGGAAGGCACCGCCGGCGCCGGCCAAGGTGGAACTGGGCCTCGAGGAACTGCTGGGCGAAAGGAACCTGTTTCAGCCGTTCTTTCTCAACCATGGCCGGCTCGTCACCGCGGACGCCTTCGGGGAGATCACCACGGGGTTTCTCGCCGGGGTCACCGCCCCGGACGGCCGCCTGCTCGGGGTCATGCTCGCCATGTTCACCAATGCCGATCTAGCCTGGAAATTCCATGGCCTGCACGATATCGACCTGCCCCGGGACGGGGTCCGGCGGGGTTCGATCATCGATTCCCAGATCCTGCCTTCCAGGAGGGTCCGTTCCTGGTCGAGCTGGCCGAGCAGGCCTATCGATCCCGCACCATCGAGGGGACGACGGGGGCCGTCGGGGGGCTCCCCGTCCTGGCGGAGGCGATGGTCTCCGCCTTTCTGCCGCGGCACCGGTTGTTCGGGGTCGTCGACCAGGAGCGCCTCGAGGAAAGCCGCCGGCAGGATCTGTGGCTGATCGCCGGGGAGATCCTGTTCGGTCGTGGCACGCTCCTGGCGGCGGGTCTGCTGATCCGGCGGCTGTTTCTCCAGCCGGTTCTGCTCCTGGACGGCGGGGCGCGGGACCTGGCGGCGGGCCGGTTCGAGGTGCGCCTGCCCATTCCGGGGGCCGACGAACTGGGCGACCTCTGCCGGGCCTTCAACGGGATGGCCGAAGGGCTGGAGCACCGGGAGCGGATGCGCCGCTTTGTGTCGGCCGGGGTCTGGCAGGAGACCGGCCGGGAGGAGGCAGGGGCGGCGGTGGCCCGCCGGGTGGAAGCGGCGGTGCTGTTCGCCGATCTGCGCAATTTCACCGGCATCTCGGAGGGTCGGACCCCCGACCAGGTCATCCGGATGATGAACGACTACTTCACCGCCATGGACGGCCTCATCCGGCGGAACGGCGGCCAGATCGACAAGTTCATCGGGGATGCCATTCTGGCCGTGTTTCCGGTCGTGGAGGGGGAGGCCGACCCCTGCCGGCGGGCGGTGGTGGCCGGTCTTTCGATGCGGGCCCGCCTGTCGCACCTCAACCGCCAGCGCCTTCGCGACGGCGGCTTTCCGCTCGAGAACGGGGTGGGCATCCACTTTGGCGGGCTCATCGAGGCCCGCATCGGTTCCCGGACCGGGCGGCGTGACCTGACGGTTTTGGGCAAGGAAGTGGGCCGGGCCATGCGGCTGGAGGCGGCCAGCAAGCAGGCCACCCGCAGTCGGGTGGTGGTGTCGCCGGCGGTGGCGGAACGGCTGGGCGGGGAGTTCCCCCGGTGGCCCTTGCCGGCAGGCGGCGAGCCGGGGTTCGAGGTCGGGGCCCCCTGGAAGGATGTTGGCGATGGCGGGGAGGGCGCGGGATGCATGGCGCGCCCCTGACCGTGGACCATCCCCCGGGCGCGGCGTTGCCGGAGCCGGCGGCCATGCCTCAACCCCGGCGATGGCGGTTTTTGGCCTTCTGTCTGCTGTGGGCGGGCGGGTGGTGGGGGGCGGCCTGGACCGTGGGCCAGATCCGGTCGCGGTCGGTGGTCTTCGCCGAGGAGCGACTCCGGAAGGTGCTGGGCGATGCCGCCACCACCGCGGCCGCCACCTTCGACCGTCTGGAGTGGTTCCGCCACCGGTGCCGCGCCTGGGCACAGCGGCTGAAGGCGCGGGCCAGGCGGCCGGCGGGATCGTTC
>CAZKPI010000349.1:0-255 GCA_964554555.1 uncultured bacterium | reverse complement strand
GCGACCGCACTGGCGGCGGCGCTGGCGGGGCGGTTCCCGACCGCCCGGGTGATGGTGTTCGATGGGGAAGGGCGGTTGACCTTCCCCGGGGGCGGCACCGGCCGGCGGTCCTGGGAGATCCTGTGGGCCGGTCTGCTGGCCGGTTCAGGCGGGGCGGGCGGGGAGGCCGGCCGGGCGGAGGCGCGGCGCCGGGCCCGAAGCCATGGCCAGGCCCTGTTCGGCGGGATGACCGACCTGGAAGACCTCGGCGTGCCC
>CAZKPI010000348.1:0-5739 GCA_964554555.1 uncultured bacterium | reverse complement strand
TCCCGACCGAGCGTCTCTTCTGCCAATGCAGGGGTCAGGTGTGCGTTTGCCCTGCCTCAGGGGCCTGGGTGTCACCAAATTCTCCCTCGGCGATCCGACAGATTCTCCGACGGGCCGCGATGCCCACAGGCCTTGGCCCAATCAACAGGTCAGACCAGACTTGCCCGGAAACCTGCTTCGATTTCCCCTTTCCCTCCTCAGGTGCCTGAAGTCACCAATCCCAGGGCCTCCATGTCCCTCCCTGGCGAGCCATTTCACCCCTCGCTTTTCGCCATCCCGCCTGCCATGGTTCCCCTGGGACTTTCGAGGCGATGCTGAACCGGTTGCCGGAAACCGGGCAGGCCTTCCCCTCTCGAAGAGGGAAAACCCCTTCGGGCGCGGGTTTCCCCCAGGCCGCGGAGTTGGCCCCAAACTTGCTCGATACCCGCCTTCCACGCCAATGCATTCCCATTCCTGGAGGCCCGTATGAAACGCCCGTTCCTGCCCCTGCTGTTTGCCTTCGCCCTTCTCGCCGCGGCCATGCCCGCTTTTGCCCTCAACGAGTGGACCGTCCTGCTCTACCTCGTGAGCGAGGACAACGAGAAGGCCGTCATGTTCGAATCCCACCGCGACGCCATCAACGAAATGGCGCGACAGGCTGGCGTGACCGGCAGGTACGAAGTCCTCGTCCTGATCGATTGCCCGCAGGGAAAACGCCTGTTCTCGACCGGCACCAAGGCCGCCGACGGCGCCTTCCGCCTCGAACCGGGCCGCGACGGCCGCTGGGCCATCGACTGCGAGCTGGGCGAGGTCAACATGGGCAACCCCCACACCCTCTACGACTTCCTGCGCTGGGCCGCCCAGGAACACCCCGCCCGGCACCAGGCCCTGTTCATCGCCGCCCACGGCTCGGGCATCTTCTCCTGGCGCGGGACCGGCAGTGTCTCCAGCTTCCGGCCCGGCGCTGTCGATTTCGACCCCGGCCGGTTCGTGGCCTACGATGACTCCGACGACGACTGCCTGACCGTGTTCGAACTGCAGGCCGTTCTGGCCGCCGCCAAGGAGCGCCTCTACGGCAACCGCCCGCTCGACGTGATCGTCTTCGACTCCTGCCTCCCCGGCGGGGTCGAGGCCGTCTACCAACTGCGCGACGTGGTCGAAATCATGGTGTCGAGCCCGTCGACCACCTACATCGGGGGCATGCCCTACGGCCGCCTCGTCCGCAGTCTGGCCGCCCGCCCCGCCATGGATGCGGCGGCGTTCGGCACGATGGTCGCCAAGGCCTTCGTCGACAACGCCTTCGCCGGCCAGGTGATGGGCGTCTTCCGGCCGGGCGCCAGCCAGGAGCTGGTCACCGCCCTGGAAAACCTGTCCATCGAACTGGTGCGGGTGGTGCAGGAATCGGGCCGCCTCCCCCTCGATCACCAGGTCGAGTACGGCAGTAAGAAGCGCTACTGGGACCTCGGCCTGTTCCTGCAGGAACTGGTGCAGGGCCGCGCCCTGAACGCCGTGGCCGGCGCCGAACGCGTGCGGGTGCTGGCCCGCGAGGCCATGGCCGCCCTGGAGCAGAACCGCCTGGTGGTGGAGTTCTGCGGTGAATTCGAGCGGAACGGCGTGTCGGGCCTGTCGGTCGCCTGGCCCGGGCGCGACGAACTGGCCAAGTGGGGCCGGTTCTACGGGGCCCTGGATTTCGCCCGGGTCACCCACTGGGACGAATTCCTCGCCGCCTGGCACGCCCTTTGATCCATTCTCCGGCGATGCCCCCGTCGCCGGTGTTCTTGCGGGAACAGCCACCCCGCCCGCGGGTGGCTGTTCCCGTCTTCGGGCCCGGAAGGATCAGGGAATGAACGCGGCCGGGGCCCGGGCCGCTGTCATCACCTGACGGGCACGAGGCAGGAAGGGTTCCCCTGGCCGCCGCGGAGGCAGGGGTGAAACTGCCATTTCGTCCATCGCTGGGGGCGGTCTTGCCCGTTGCCGGGATTTCGGGTCTGCCCGAATGGCGATTCCCAAACGGCATGGTTCATCCCTTTTTTTGGAAGAACCCCCTACGACCAAAGGCTTACTTTTCCCTGGCAGAAGTTGGGGGTAGACTGGTCTGGTTCGGGTTCACCCCCCCCCTCGAATGACGAAAGAAACCATGGATTGGCGATTGATTCCCCTGGATCGGAAAACGGCATGGGCGAGGCCAATCGTGGCATTGATGAGGTCGGCCAGGAAGCCGATGGGGGGTGGTGCAGGGCGGGCGGCCGGCCAGAGAGCCCTCCGGGCGGTAGAACCATGACTGCCCCCCTGATCTTCCTGATCGATGATGAGCCTCTGTTCGCCGAGCCGCTGGCGCTGATGCTGAGGCAGGAATCCTATGCCGTGGAGGTCTACCCCAGCGCGGAGGACTTTCTCGCGCGCGAGCCCTACCTGGGAGTCGGGTGCCTGCTCCTCGACCTGACCCTCCCGGGCATGGACGGGAACACCCTCCTGGAAGCGCTCCAGAAGCGGCCGATGACCACCCCGATCATCATCCTGAGCGGAACGGGCGATATCGCCGCCACCGTGCGCAGTATGAAGCACGGGGCGATCAACTTCCTCACCAAGCCCATCCAAAAGGAAGACCTCCTGCGGGAGATCGGGGAGGCCGTGGCCCTGAGCCGCCGGATCCAGCCGTTCTGCAGTCGGCTGGCCACCCTGACCCCTCGCGAACGGGACGTGCTGGATGCCATGCTGTTGGGTCTTTTGAACAAGCAGATCGCCGCCCGCCTGGGTATCAGCGAGAAGACCACCAAGATCCACCGGGGCCGCATCATGGAGAAGCTCTCCGTACCCTCCCTGCCTGAACTCGTGCGGTTGTGGGTGGAATGCGGCCTCCCCCTGGGGACGGGAGCCGGGTCCCTGGCGCCGGCCGTCGGGGTTCCGCCGTCGGACAAGAACTGACCATGGCCCCGCGGCAAGGACCGGAGCCCGGCGATGGCAGGACCATCCTGCTGGCGGAGGACGAACCGGCGATCCGCGAAACCCTCGAACTGTTCCTGATCGAGGCCGGCTACCGGGTGGTCGCGGTCGGTGACGGCGCGGCCGCCCTGCAGTGTCTGACCGCCGACCCCGGGTCGTTTGCCGCCCTGGTGACCGACATCCGGATGCCGGGCCTCGACGGGGCGGCCCTCGCCACACGGTCCCGGGCCTTGATCCCGGGGTTGAAGATCATTTTCATCTCCGGATTTCCCGGAGAAATCGACAACCTCCAGGATCTGGGCGGTGCGGGCGTGCGGTTCCTGTCCAAGCCCTTCCCCGCGGCCGATCTGCTGAACATGCTGTCCGAGGTGCTGGCCGCCGGGCCGGGCCGCCCCCGGAACGGATAGGAGCCGGCTGGCCGGCCGCCTACGGGGCGGCGGCCGGGAGGCTTTCCGACCCCGCGGCGGCCGGGCATCCCCGCCGCGACCGGGGAACACGGGACGTGCCGCGCGGAGGCTCGCGGCAGGGTTCCCCTGGCTGGCCCCGGAGGCTTCCCCGGCCGCCGCCGGCCGGAGGCATCCAGGCAGGCGGGGCCCCCTGGCGGCTGGAGCCCCGCCGACCGGTCAGCCGCAGTGCAGATACTGTTTGACGAGCTTGCTCAGGGCATCCCCGTCGCCGAACAGGCGTTCGCTCATGTCCCTGTCCTTGAACGCCATGAGGGTCTTCGCCGTGCCGTCGATCAGGGTGGCGGGGAAGATCTGGTACTTCTCGTAGAAAGCGCGGTCCTGCAGCAGCCGCTCGCCGGCCTCACAGCAGGAAGCGGGCAGTTGGGGCAGGTTCAGATGCGCCTGGTTCTTGCCCACATCGACACTGACGTAGAGCCGCTCGGCCAGTTTCAGGGAGTCGGGGCTTTCCAGGCCATGCCGCGCGGCGACCGTGATGCCGGCCAGCAGAAGGTAGACGTTGGCCGAGCCGTCGGCACTGCGCAGTTCGACCGTCTGGTTGCTCATCGGGTCGCTGTAGGCTTCCTTCTCGCGGGGGTTGGCATCGAAGACCATGTTGCTGACGCCGCTCTTCCAGCCCAGCGGGACGCGCACCAGCACCGAGCGGTTGCTGTCGCCCCAGCAGATGTTGGTGGGGGCTTCCTGGTGCGGAACGAGGCGCAGGAAGGAGGTGGGCACCTGGTTGCCGAAGGCGGTGATGGAGGGGGCCAGCTCGAGCAGGCCGCCGATCATCTTGCGGGCGGTCTCGTTGAGGGCGCCCTGCGCATCGACCATCATGTTCCGGCCGTCCTTCACCAGGCGCGCATGGATGTGCATGCCGCTGCCGGCGTGGCCGACGATGATCTTCGGGGCGAAGCTGACCTCCAGGTTGTGTTTGTAGGCGACCTCCCGGATGGCCCACTTGGCGACGACGAGCTGGTCGGCGGCGTCCTCGACGTTGACGGGCAGGAACTCGATTTCGTGCTGGACGTATTCCCAGTCACCCGACACGATGTTCCCCACCTCGGAATGTCCGTACTTGATGCGGCCGCCCATCTCGGAGATCGCCTTCATCGCTTCGATCCGCACCAGTTCCCATTTGGCGAAGGGGTGGGATTCGTGGTAGCCCTTCTGCGGAGTGATCGTGTAGATCTTGTCGAGCTCGGAGGACAGGTAGAACTCGAGTTCGCCGAGGGCCTCGAGCTGCATGCCGGTCTTCTCCCGGAGTGAGGCGTGGGCCTTGCGCAGGATGTTTTCGGGGGCGATGTCGAGGGGCTGGCCGTGCTTGTCGTAGAACGAGCACAGCAGGTCGACGGCGGGCAGGGCGCAGAAGGGGTTGACGAAGGCGGTGCGGTAGCGGGGGACGACGTAGAGGTCGCTGGCGCTGGGATCGATGTAGGAAAACAGGCTCGACCCGTCGACCCGCTCGCCGGCCGACAGGATGCGGTCGAGATACTGGCGGTCGTTGATGACGAAGTTGAGGAGCTTGAGTTTGCCGTCTCCGCCCACGTAGCGGAAGTTGACCATCCGGATGTCGTTTTTCTCGACGAAGGAGATGATGTCCTTCTTGGTGAACTCCTCGGCCTTCTTGTCGAGGAAAGCCACCAGCCTGTTGGGGTTCAGCGCGGTCTGCTCAGCCATGATCGGTGCTCCGTTTCACATGATGATGGGGGGCGATGGGAAAATGATAGCATGCCTGCCCCCCGCCGTCCTGCCGGAAGGACCCCAGGCGGGGGGAACATGATCCGGGGCGGGGCGGCGCCCCGCGGCCCGCGAAACGCGGGTCTGGTCCAGCCAGGGGCGGCGGCCAAGGGGAGCCCTGGCGGCCACCCTGTCGGTCAGGATGGGGGGGCGAGGGCGCCGGGGCATGAACCGGGACTCACCGCGGCTGGCTGTCCACCCATCGTTCGAGCAGGGCCGTCCCCGCCGCGGGGTCTTCCAGCCGGGCGATGCCGAACAGCAGGGGGCCCGACCGCCGCAGGACGACCCCCTTGTAGAGCGGGTCGCGGGCCAGCAGGGGCGGTTCCCGCGCGGGGCCCGCCCCTTCCCCCGGCACCGCGGACGGGGAGGCGGGGTTCGCGGGTCGCGCGGGCGGGGAACTGCCCGCCCTGGCCAGTTCCTTCACGTAGGCGTCGAGGGCGGCGCTGGCGCTGGCGGCCGACGGCGTCAGGACCACGAACAGCTTGACCGGCCGGCCGGCGAGCGTGGCGTCGGCGGTCAACCCTCTCGGGAAGAAGGAATAGCCAAGCAGGCTGACGGCCGTGAACTTCTCGGTGCGGGGGGTCCGCTCCGGGATGTTCAGCAGTGCCAGCTCCGCCGGGGCGGCCGCGGGCCC
>CAZKPI010000347.1:1581-5747 GCA_964554555.1 uncultured bacterium | reverse complement strand
GGAACTCGTGTGGACGTTGGCGCCGACAGTGTAGGTGGGGGAGGCGGGAAGATAGGGTTCCCCCGGCACCGGGTCGCCCGAACGCGGGAAATAGACCTCCCCGAGGGAAAGCCCCGCCCCCTCGTATTCAGAAACCACCAGCCGGAAGTAGGTGCGGTCGGGCGACGTGAGGGGGGAGATCTCGAACTTGTTCCAGCCGGGCGCGCAGAAGACGTCACGGCGGCGGTCGATGGTGGTCCAGGGGCCGCCCAGGTTGTCACTGCACCTGAGTTCCCAGCAGAAGGGGTAGTTCGTGCCGCTGTTGTAGATGCAGTAATAGCGATAGAAAGAGAACGAACGGATTTCCCAGTATCCGGGGTGGATCCCGTGGGGGGGGTGCCAGTACTCGCGCCAGAAGGTCAGCTCGTAGGAACCGGGTTTGATGGGGCCAGGGTTCCAGAAGGTGTCGGTGGCAAGATCGACCAGGTTGGGTGCACTGAGGCGACTGACCGAGGCCGAGGCGATGATCCCGGTCGCCGTCCTCGCGAGGGTGGTGGTCGCGATCGGCGGAAAGGCAATCTCCAGGCGCGGGCCGAGGTCGGCGTTCGTCACCGGGGTGGCGCGGTAACGAACGGTGAAACTCGCATCGAGGGGAAGCGGCGGCTCGGTGGTATCGGTCAGTTCGTGCCAGGCGCCGTCGGCGATCAGGTGTTTTGGATCGGAAGGGTCAGACACCCAGACGTCGGTTCCCCAGGTGCCGCTGGCCGACATCGCCCGGATCTCCTCGGCCACCGACTCGGCCAGCACCGTGGCCTGCATCTGCTGACGGCCGGCCAGGGAGCCCTGGAGGCCGCCGGTGACGCCCTGCATCAGCGAACCAATCACCACGGTCAGCACGGCCAGGGCCACCATGGCCTCCACCAGGAAGATGCCTTTTTTCACGCCGCCCCTCCCACGCATCCGGTGACATTCCCGACCTGGGAACGGAAGGTTTTCCCGGAAAACCGGTCCGCTGGCTCATTCAACCGGTGTCGATCGGTGGTCATCGGTGGTCCTGCCTGCTCCCCATCCGTCGATCTGCCGTTGTCCCCGTCATTCCGTCACCGGGAAAATGGCCATCGACGCGGAATTGGCCTCGATCCGGATCGCCCAGTACTGCCGGTCGCCGAGCTGACGCCGCTGGCCGGCATACCAATACCTGGCCTCCAGCACCACCGCCGCGTCGGCCGGCCCGCGCAACCGCCCTTCCCAGTCGAACTCGAGCTGGGCGGCGGTAGCCACCAGGCAGACCGACCGGCTGGCCAGGTTGCGCCGCCAGAAGCCCCCCGCGCATTCGTCCATCAGCGCGGTGCGGACGTTGTCCCCCGACGGGTTGATCATCTCGTACCCCCCGCGGTCGTCCGGCCCGCCCCCGGCCATGGGCAGGAACCGCATCGTGGCCGTCCCCTCGCCCACCGTCAGGGCGGTGTCGCGCACCAGGCAGAGGTCCTGGTAGATGAGCCGGGCCTCCTGCTCGAGCTGGGCCTCCTCGGCATACCCCATCAGCAAAGGATACCCGCCGACCGCCAGGATACCCATGATCAGCATGGTGAGCAGGATCTCGACGAGGGTAAACCCCGCCATCCGCCGCCACCCGCCCGTCATCATGCCCCGCCGCTTCCAATCTCACTGATCTCCCTCTAAACCTAGCACGGGAGAGGGGGGGAGGCAAGCCGGACCGCGGGGAAATCGGAAACCCGCCGGTTCGAAGAACAGGGGGGAACCGGCGGGAAGTGGGCCGGGAAACGTGACGGGAAGAGGGCCGGGCGGGTTACTTCGCTTCCCTGACCGCCTTCAGGGCGGCGTCGAAGTTGGGCGACGCCGTCACCTCGCTGACGAGCTCCTTGTACACCACCTTGCCGGCCGAGTCGACGACCAGCACCGACCGCGCCAACAGCCGCAGTTCCTTGATGTGCAGACCGTAGGCATCGGCGAAGGACATCGCCCGGTGGTCGGACAGGGTCTTCACCTTGTCGATGCCGGCGCCGCCGCACCAGCGGGCCTGCGCGAACGGCAGGTCGGCCGAGATGGCGTAGATGCTGACGTTGGGCAGTTTCGCCGCCTCCTGGTTGAACCGGCGCACCTGCGCGTCGCAGACCGGGGTGTCGAGCGACGGCACGGTGGTGAACACCCGCACGCCCCTGGTGGCGGCCAGTTTCACCTCGCTGAGATCGTTGGCCAGCAGGGTGAAGTCGGGGGCGGCATCGCCCACCTTGACCTCTTTGCCCACGAGGGTCAGGGGATTGCCCTTGAAGGTGACCTGGGCGGCGGCCGGCGACAGGCCGGCGAAAACGGTGACCAGAACGACGATCCACAACAGGTGGGTCATGGGAAGGCTCCTTGCATGTCTGGAAATGGGATTCCCGGCAACCGCCGGGCCGAGGCAAGCATAGTGGAGAACCAGCCCAAGGTCAACCACCCCCGCCGGCCCCGGGCTTGGGCGCCAAGGCTCCCATCCCGCATTCCCTGCCGCTTGACAGGGCGGGATGGCGCCTTCTATCATGGCGGCATGGCTGAATTCAAAATCGAGTCCGTGCAAGAAGGCAACGTCCTGGTGGTACGCACCACCGGCTACCTCGACGAACCCGGCGGCGCCGCCCTGAAAGATGCCTGCGAGAAGGCTCTCACGGCGGGCCACCTCCGGTATGTCCTGAACCTTACCGGCACGCCCGTCATCAACTCCACCGGCCTGTCGATGCTCCTCGACCTGATGGTCAAGATCATCGACTACAACGACGGCAAGGTGGCCCTGACCGGGTTGTCCAAGCTCACCAAGACCGCCCTCCAGATGACCGGGGTCCTTAACCTCTGCCAGAACTTCCCCACCGAGGCCGAGGCGGTGGCGGCGGTCAGCGCCTGACCCGCCAGCCGCCCCCGGCCGCCCGTCCTCCGTCCCCAAGGCCAGGAACGCCGATGCTGAGAGGTCTGCGCATGAAACCCACCCCCCGCCCGACCCGGCTCCCGCGCGCCGGGGCGACTATCCCCCGTCCGGTCCTGCTGACCCTCCTGCTGGTCGTCCTGCGGCTCGCCCTTCCTGCGGCCGGGGCCATGGCCGCCCCCCCCCTCGGCGACCGGTTCGAGATCGCCCTGACCCCCGAGGAAATCGCCAAGGCCAAGAAAATCGCCGACCAGTATCTGAAGAAGAAGAAGGGGAGCGGCGACTCCGACGTTTCGACCGGGGACGGCGACAGCGGCGGCGACGAGGACAGCGGCTCCGGGGACGGCAACGAGGACGGCGACAGCTCCGGCGGGGACAGTTCCTCGACCGGCAGTGGCGACAGCGGCGATGCCGGCAGTTCCTCATCGACCGGGGCGGCCAAGACGCCAACCGCCGGCGAGAGTTCCCCCAGCCTGCCGGGAGACTCCATGGATCCCCAGCCGGCCGGCGATGCCCAGCCCGCGAAGAAGAAGATCGATCCCGCCGACCTGATGTTCGCCCAGGCCCACATGAAGCTGGCCAAGCGCGCCTTCGCCAGCAAGAACATGGACAAGGCCAAAGAGGAGCTGAAGCAGATCTTCGACCGGGTGTCCGATTTCGCCGAGGCCCGCTTCATGCGCGCGGTCATTGCCGCCAAGGAAAAAGACTTCCTCGAAGCCTGGCGGCACATCGACATCGCCCAGAAGAGCGCCCCCGACAACCCCAAGGTCAAGGAGTTCATCGACCGCCTCCAGAAGGCCTCGCCCAAACCCGACGTCATCCCCGACGCCGCCCCCGCCGCCCGGCCCGCCCCCGCGTTCGCCGCCCAGGCCGCCGCCAACGGCCTCGAACGGTTGTTCGCCGAGAAAGCGGCCGCCGGCAAGGTGACCGCCGCCGCCGTCACCGGCTTCGCTGAACAGGACGGCAAGGTCAAGGCCCGCCTGCTTCTCGAAGGCTCGGCCGCCTTCGATGCCGCCGAAGTGAAGAAGTCGCTCGAGAGCCTGCTCGGCGGCCCCGCCGGCGAGCCCAAGACCGCCAGCGAGGGCAAGTCCCTCGAGTTCGACGTGGAGATCGCCGGCCAGCCGCTCCAGAACTCCAAGGTCACGGCGGTGAGCGGGCTGACCGATTTCCTGAAGGGGGTGTCCGAGGAGACCGATGTGGCCATCCAGGATTCATCGGAAAGCGACCCCGATGCCGACAAGCACCAGACCGGCACCTACACGGTCGCGGC
>CAZKPI010000347.1:0-1558 GCA_964554555.1 uncultured bacterium | reverse complement strand
AATCGCCCCCCATTGCGTCAGCTTCGAGATCACCCGCTTCTACTCGACCACCTTCGCCAGCCAGGCGATCTGGAAAGGTGAACTGAAGGTCGTCTTCCTGGTGCCCTGACCGGCCCGTCCCCACCCAGGGCACCGCCAACCTGGGAACGGCGGCCAGAGCGGGAGGAGCTTCGCTCCTCCCGACCACCTCGCCAGGGGCCAAAGGCCCCTGGAGCCCAGTTGTCTGCCTTCCGAACGCGGCGCGTTCGGAAGGCGGCCCGGGAAGCGCCCCCCGTTTGTCTCCTCTGCCAATGCAGGTTTCCGCCTTCCATTGGAGCTGGAGGTCCGTGGGGGGCCGCGAGGGTCTGGCCGGGCGTGCTACCATGCAGGAAACTTCCCTGCCGGAGGAGACCCATGTCTCAAACGCCGCCCCGTGTCCGCCCGTTGTGGATCAAGGTCCTGGTGATCGCGGCCCTGTTGGGGGTGGTCCTGGTCGGGGCGGTGGGCCGGTTCGCCATGCAGAACGTGCGGCGGCCGTCGTTCGGCCCCCCCGAAGCGTTTCCCGAGGAGTGGTTCACCCGGTTTTCGGCCAGGAATGCCGACGGCAGTGAGATCCAGGCCTGGTATGCCAGCGGCACGGCATCGGCGGGGACGGTCCTGCTCTGCCACGGGCACGGGGTCGACCACACCAACATGGCCTCCATGGCTATCTTCCTGCGGGGGGCCGGGCTGTCGCTGATCCTGCTCGACTTCCGGGCGCACGGGGCCAGCGGCGGGGAGTTTTCCTCGATCGGCCTTCACGAGTGGGACGACCTGCGGTGCGTACTTCAGGAAGCCCAGGCCCGCGGCTTCCTCGCCTCGGGGGCGGCCCTGGCCGCCTTTGGCCGGTCCATGGGCGCCGCGACGCTGATCAACGGGGCGGCCCGCCTGCCGCAGATCAAAGCCTTCATCCTGGAATCGCCGTTCGCCGAACTGCGCCTGATCGGGGGCCGCGACTTCACCCGCCTGACCGGGATTCCCGACACGGTCCTGACCGACCTGGGGTTCCACCTGATCAGCTGGTGGACAGGCATTCCCTTCCTTGACAACAAGCCGGCCGAGGCCATCACGGGCATCGGCCGCCGCCCCACCCTGCTCATCCACGACCAGCTCGACCCCCGGGCCACCCGCCCCGACCACGACCGGCTGAAGGCCGCGTTGCCCCACGCCGCCGAACTGCTGGTGCCGGGGGCCGGCCACGTGCAGGCCCACCGGGCGGCCTCGACCGCCTTCGAGACCGCCGTCCTCGACCTCCTGGCCACGGCGGCCGTGCTTGTCAGGTGAAGCCCGGGGCGGGTGATTGCATCCGCCCCCAAATGGTGGCATAGTAGAGCCCACTTTCCCTATGCGGCCACTCTTTTTCGGCATCGCCCTTCTCGCCTGGCTCGGCCTTCTGTCAGCCCTCCTGTGGGGGAGCTGGCTGGAACTGCTGGTCTTGTGGCTGATTGTCCCCCTGGGGATCCTGTTCGCCTGGCAGGCCGCCGAATCGCCCGACTTTTTGGATTGGGGGCCGTTCCGCCGCCAGACCCAGACCCCGACC
>CAZKPI010000346.1:995-5751 GCA_964554555.1 uncultured bacterium | reverse complement strand
CCCAGCGCCCGCCCAAGGCCCGCCGCAGGTCCTCCGGGGCCCGGGCCTGGAAACCACCTTCGGCCGGGCCATGGCCGGGATCTTCGAAGCCGTCGCCGCCAGCCTGTTCGCCTCCGGCCCTGCCCCCCTCACCCGCCCCGTCCTTCACCGCGCCCGGGAAACCTTCGGTCCGGGCCTGAACCGGGACATGCTGTCGGCCGGGGGCCGGGGCATCGCCCACCACGTCATCTACCAGGGGCGGTTCCACCTGCTGGTCTGGGATTTCTGGACGGCCGATGACCGGCCCGCGGGGGGATTCTTCCTGCTGATGCCCATTCCCGCCGACCGGCCCGACGCGGCCCTTGACCTCTGCCTTCGCCACTGGCGCCGCCTGGCAGGAGCCCGGCCGTGCTGGCCCGCCTTCTTTCGATTCCCCGGGCCTCCTCTCCCGGGCTCCCCCCGCCGTCTGCTCCACCCCGATCTCGAGCGCCTGGGCCTGGGGCCCGCCCTTCGGCAGATGGCGCGGGAGGTCCGGCTCCGCCCCGCCCGGGAAACCCTGGGCACGGTCGATCCCGCCCGGTGGACGGCGACCGGCCCCGCCCGGATCCCCGACGTCTACGGCACCCTCGGCTTCCCCGTCGACCGGCTGGGCCGATGCCTGCCCCTCGGTGCCTTCCTGGCTCGGCTGGAGGTCCTGCGGGCGGATTCCCGCCACTTCGCCATCCTGGTCATGCCGGGACCGGGCGCCTCCCCCACCGGCCTCGAGATGGCCTGGCAGGCCATGGCGGCGGCCTGGGCCCTGGGCTGGGTGCTGGTCTTCGGCGTCACGGCCTGGCAGGGCCGCCCCCCCCAGGCCCGCGTGGCCGTCCAGCTGACGGGATGGTTCCTGTGCCTGGCGGGAGTGGCGGGGGCGCTGGTCTTCTCCTCGCACCGCCAGTTGCGGCAGGACCTGGAGAACCGCCTGCTGGACCGGGTCCGCCAGCGTCTGGAAAACCTGGCCCGCACCCTGGAAGGAGAGGCCACCCGCCAGGGATACCGCCAGGGAACGGTCTGCAACCAACTCCTGCTGGACCCGGATCTCCACCGCCGCCTGCGCCGGGCCCGCCTGGCCAATGACCGGACCGCGCCGGTCCTCGTGCCCGTCTGGAACGCCCTGGTCCGCCGGGGCATGGAGCCCCAGTTCGTGGCCGCCGTGGGCTCGGGCGGCTTCCTGCTGGCCACCTTTTCCCCGCGGATCGCCATCGAGGAGCAGAGCGGCCTGCGGACCGTCCTTCAGCAGTACGGAGCCCCCTTCTTCCACGAGGGAACCGGCCCAGACTCCGCCATGGGAGGACCCGGGTTCCGCACCAACCAGGTCTTCTCCACCGACCGCGGCCGCGACCTGCGCCACCCCGGCCTCCTGGGAACCGCCACCCTCGGCGGACGCCAGATCTCCCGGATCCACCAGTTCGTCCGGGCCGGGGACCAGGTCATCCTCTATCTGGCCGCCTTCTGGGACCGCGACCAGGCCTACCGGCGCCACCTGCAGTGCCTCCTGCGCCGGTTCCACGGCCAGACCGGCCAGGAGGTGGCGGTCTTCTTCCAGCAGGGCGCCGCCCTGGAGGTGGTGGCCCAGGCCGGCCGGGTGCCCACCTTGCGGGCGGCCGCCCTGGAATACCTGCAGAAGCCGCGGTTCCGCCTCGAGGCGGGCGGCCGCTTCCTCCGCTACCTGTATCCCAGCCCCCTCCTTCCCGGCTACACCTTCGCCCTCCGCCTCTCCCTGGAACCCGTGGCCCAGCGGCTGGCGGCCGAGGACGCCTCCTTCTCCTGGCTGTTCCGGATCGGCCTGGCCCTGGCCGCGCTGGCGGGAGTGGCCCTCAACGCCTGGCTGGCCCGCCCGATCCAGGGCATGACCGACGCCCTGCGCCGGGTCGACGAGGGGGATTTCACGGTGCGGGTGGGCCTGGACCGGCAGGACGAACTGGGGCGCGCCTCCGCCACCCTGGACCGGATGGTGGAAGGCCTGCAGGAACGCGAAGGCATGAGCCGGTTCGTGGCCACGGGAGTCATGGAGGTCATCCGGACCGACCCCGGCGCGGCTCCGGCCCGGGGACGACGCGAACCGGTGATCATGCTCTTCTCCGACATCCGGGATTTCACCACCCTCTCGGAAACCCATCCCCCCGAGGCCATCTTCGCCGCCCTCAACCGGCATTTCGAGGCCATGACCGTGCCCATCCAGGCCGAGGGCGGCATGATCGAGCGGTTCATCGGGGACGCCATCCAGGCCGTCTTCGCCGGACGACCGGGGGAACCCGCCGCCGACCGGGCCCTGCGGGCGGCCCAGGCCATGACCGCCCGGATGGCCGCCCTCCAGGCGGCCCGCGCCGCCGCCGGTGAATTTCCCTACCGCATGGGAATCGGATTGGCGGCGGGCGAGGGCGTCACCGGGGTGGTGGGCGACCCCGAGGTCCGGCAGGATTTGTCCGTCCTCGGCGCGGTGGTCCGGGAAGCCGCCGAGATGGAGGCCGCGACCAAGGCGCTCCCGGCCGGGACCATCGCCTGTTCGGCCGCGGTCACCCGCCTGGCCGGCCCGCGCTGGTCCTTCGCTCCCATCCCCGACCACCCT
Organism: uncultured bacterium; assembly: GCA_964554555.1. Taxonomy (GTDB): domain Bacteria; phylum Muiribacteriota; class Ozemobacteria; order Ozemobacterales; family Ozemobacteraceae; genus Ozemobacter. The sequence goes on along the minus strand of CAZKPI010000346.1, from coordinate 3,164 downwards.
GGAGCCTGGCAGGTGGCGGCCGGCAGGGCTGACCTCGCCCCGGCCGCCTCTTCCCGCACCGGAGCCCCGGCGGACGCCCTGACGGGAACCCCGCGGAAAACCGGCCCCGCCGGGCTCCAGCCCGGACCCGGCGCCAGCTCCGCCCCCCGCGCCGATCACGGGCGGGTCAGCCAATGGGCGGGTTTCTTCTTCTGGTTGATGGCCTGGCTGATCATGGGAACCGTCGAAGGGCAATGGCGCGACGACCTCGCCGGCCAGCGGACGCGCCAGGCCCGCCAGATCCTTCGCCAGGACCTTCTCGAGGTCGGGAAGGCCGCGCACGAAAGGCTTCAGGTGCCGCTCCTTCTGCGGCAGGTCATCCACCACGCCTGGCGGACGACGGCCGCGCTCCCGCCCGGTTCCCCCGGTCCCGGCCGGGCCCCTTCCCCCGGCAACATCGAGCCGCCCGCGACCGCCACCCCGGCCGCTTCCCCGACAGCCTCCCCCACTGCCACCCAGGCCGTTCAACCGGCCATGTCCCCCGCGACCGCCTCCAGCGGTCGTGGGTGCCCCGCGGCGGACCCCGCCGCGGCCCGCACCGCGACTCCCGCCGACATGGCGATCGGACGGGCGCTGGAGCGATGCCGCCGCCTGCTCCCCACCATGTCCTGGGCCATCGTCCAGGCCGGCGGGCCCTTCCCCGGTCAGCCTCCGGACGAGAACCTCCTGCTCCAGGACATCTGGTGGCGCCGGGACGCCATGGGCCTGCCCCCCAAGCCCGATTCGCTGGGAACCCGCTTCATCCAGGCGGTCGCGGCCCTGGGGGTGATCCCCCGCCAGCGGATCCCCGATGAGGTCTTCCCCGCCAGGATCATCGCCTCCGGCTCCCGGCCTCTGCCCCTGCCCCCCTGGCAGGTCGTCTTCCTGCACTGGATCCTCGAGCGCTGTCGGGCGGGAGGCAGTGCCTCCCTCGACCCCAGCCACTGGGAGAGCCTGTTCCTGCCCGTGATCGGGGAGATCCCCCGCGACCTCGGCAGGCTTTTCCTGGAGTGCCACGGCGGTTTCCGCATGATCAGCCTGGAAGGCCGTGAACACCTGTGTTTTTGGGAACCTCTCCCCCTGGAGGGCTTGGCAACCCTTTCCGCCAGCGTGTTCCGACCGGCCAGAGGATACGCCTTTCCCCCTCCCCTCCGGGCCGGCGTGTTGGTCTTTCTTCCCGTGGAGGATCTCCTGCTGAAAGACGGCCTGCGGGCCATGATCCACCGGCTGGGACCTGCCGGCACCTACCTGGCCATGGTCCCCGAGAGCCGCCGGTCCGGACGCCCTCCTGACGTGTCGCGACGCGGTCCGGGGCAGACAAGGGACACGTCAGACCAGGCGCCGGTCGGCCGCCGCCCCCCGCTGGCCCATCCCCGGGCCCGAAGCCTGAACCATGGACCACTGCCGACCGGATGGCTCCGGGAGCTCACCCACCTCGACACGGGAGTGGAACGCTTCCGGGTGGAGGCGTTCCGCCGCCTTCCGGACGAACGTCTGCCGTTCCCGCTCCTGGTGTGCTGGACCTTCCGTGTCCTCTGGCTCCTGACGGGAGTCCTGGCCGCCGCCTTCCTGGCGGTCGGGGCCGGCTCCCCCGGCCTTTCCCTCCGGACCAAACTCGCCGGTGCGTTTTTGGCCATGGTGATTCCGACCCTCGTGGTCAGCGCGGGCGTCCTCGGCAGGCGAGCCATCGCCCAGCAGGAGAGCACCATGAGCCAGGCGGCGGCCGAACTCGAGCGCGCCATCCATCAGACCGAGGAAGCACACGACGCGCTGTTCGGATGGAACAGCCGCCTGCTCATGAGCCTCACCGCCCAACCCGCCCGGCAGAAGGAGTTCCTGGCCTGGCCTCCGGGCGCCAACCGTGCCGGCCGCGCGGCGAATTCCCCTCCTCTCACCAGGCTCTACGACGAGGCCCTCCGGCTCGGCTCCGTCCTGGAAAACCTCGGCCTGGGCGGCCCCGGTCTGCCGGTCCATCTGTTGGACTCCGCTCCCGTCCCGGATCAGGACTCCCTGGGGGAGACCCTCCTGATTGACATCCTTCAGTTGTCGGTGCGAGCCGCCAACCCCCAACGACGGATGGGGTCTGGCCCCGACACCGCGTCCCTGGGTGATGCCCGGGAAGGCCTCCTGGTCGACGAGATCGTGACCGGC
>CAZKPI010000346.1:0-985 GCA_964554555.1 uncultured bacterium | reverse complement strand
TCCTGTTCTCGGCGGGGGACCTGCTGGCCGACTTCTTCAGCGCCCCAGGAGCCTTCTGCCGGGTCGCCTGGGGGGAGAAGCCCCTCCAGGTCTTCCGCCTGTTCCTTCCCCTCGACCGCCCGCCCAGCCTGATCCTGTATGCCTCCTGGGATTTCCGGGGCATCCTGTCCCCCATCGCCGAGGCCTGGCGGCTCCGGGCCCGTGAGGGGAACCCCTTCGAATTCCGCATCGCCGCCCAGGATGCCCCCCACGTCACCTTCGTCCGGCCCTACTTCCGGTTCCGGCCCAGCGGCCCCGCCCGGCGCTGGGGGGGGTTCCACGAATTCACCTCCTTTGACCCGCCCGGCCTGGGCCAGGTCATCTCCACCGCCTTCCAGTCGGGCGAAACGGTCAGCCGCGTCCTGGGAGAGGGCGACGCCTCGGCCCTCGTCCTGGCCCGGCGCAGTGCCGCCAGCCCGGGGTTCATCTTCACCATGGCCTCCCCCATCGGAAGGACCCTGGCCGATTTGTCCGCCCAGGCCGCCCGCCGGCACTGGTTCCTGGTCGGCCTTCTGGCGGTGACCCTGGTTCTCGCCCGGCAGATCGCCGCCCGCTTCCTCGGGCCGCTCGAGGCCTTTTCCCAGGCGGCAGGCGAGATCACCGCCGGCCGGTTCCGGGTCCGGCTCGAGATCGCCCGCACCGACGAGTTCGGCGCCCTGGCCCAGGCCTTCAACCGCATGTGTCTTGGCATCGAGGAAGGAAGACTCCTGCGGCGGTTCGTCTCGGAATCCGTCCGCCTGGCCTCGCGGGATGCGGCCCGCGCGGCGGCCGCCCGCCGCGGCCAGCACCGGGAGGCGGTCATCCTGTTCGCCGGGGTCCCCGGCTTCACCGGCCACCTGGCGCAGACCCCTCCCGAGGTGATCCTGGCCGCCCTCAACGCGTATCTGAGCCGGCTGGCCCGCCTCATCCGCGCCCACCAGGGCGAGATCGACAAGTTCATCGGCGA
>CAZKPI010000345.1:0-5757 GCA_964554555.1 uncultured bacterium | reverse complement strand
CAGATAGGCAGCAGACCCCGAAGCTGACGCACCTCGGCCAGGGCCGTCTCCAGGCGGGTGGCCAGGCGGCGGTGCGCCTGTTCCTGGGCCTGCCGGGCCTGGTAATCCGCCCACCACCAGCTGGCGGCCACTTGCAGGGCCGCCAGCGCGAGGAGTCCGCCGAGGCGCCGTGCGCTCATGCATTCCCCCCGACGTCGAGCAGGACCAGGGTCTGGTCGTCCTCGGGGGGGGCCCGGCCGGCCCAGTCTTCGCATCGGCGCAGGAGGTCGCGGATGGCCTCTTCGGGAGGGCGGGCGCGCAGGTCCCGCGCGGCCTGGGCGAAGCGGTCGTAGCCGAAGGGTTCGGCGGCGGCGTTGTGGGCCTCGATCAGGCCGTCCGTGTAGAGATACAGGCGCCCCCCGGCGGGAAATTCCAGCGTGCTCCCCTGATACCGGGCATTCCGGCGGGTTCCGAGCGGGTAACCGGGAACCCCCGCGGACACCGTCTCCCCGGAAGCCATGACCGCCAGCGGGTAGTTGTGGCCCGCGCAGGCGTAGCGCACTGTCCGGCGGCCGGGATCGAACAGGCCGACCCAGAGCGACATCGGCTTGGCGCGGCCGGTCTGGTCGAGCAGTCCCTGATTCATGGCGGCCAGGATGGCGGCCGGGTCGGCCAGGGGGGCGGTCATGGCCAGCAGAGCCTTGGCCGAAGCCCCGACCAGGGCGGCGGCGATCCCGTGTCCGGCCACGTCGCCGATGGCCAGCACGACCGTGCCGTCGGGGCGCAGGAACCAGTCGTGGTGGTCACCCCCGAGGTCGGCGGCAGTGCGGCAGGCGCCCGCCAGCCGCCAGCCCGGCCCGGCCAGGCCCTCCCGCGGCCAGAGGGCTTCCTGCACCGAGCGGGCGACCTGCAGTTCCTCCAGGCGGGTCATGACCTGGTTGAACCGGTCGGCGACGGTGGCCAGCTCAGCCAGCCGGCCGGGCACCACCTGGTGCCGGAACTCGCGGCGGCGGAGGGCTTCCAGGCCCCGCTGTAGGCCGGTGATGGGCGTGAGCAGGAACCCGGAGGTGACGGCGGCGACGGCGCCCGCGAACATCAGCATGAGAGCGGCCAGGAACCCCGCCTGGACCGTGAGTTTGCGGGTGGCGCCCTGGATCGTCCGGTACGGCCGGGCCAGCATCAGGACGTAGCCGTCGAGGAGGGTGCCCCGCACCGCGCTGACCAGCCAGGTCTCCCGGCCGACGCGGGCCACCTCGTGCTGAGGCAGGCCGGTCGAGGCGGCCAGGTCGCGCAGTCGGCGCAGGGTGTGGTCGAGGCCGGCGGCCCGCCGGGGGTGGGCCGGCCACTGGCCGCCGGGGATGATGGGCAGGGCGGCCAGCCGGACGGCATCGGGCGACCGGGCCGGCCATTCCCGCATCAGCCGGCGCAGGTAGCGGATCTGGCCGATGCGGGCCTGGTGGACGCAGAACAGGATGGCGCGGAAGGGGTCCGGGGCGGCGGCCCCGACCTCCGGTGGGCCGGCGGGGGGGGCGGATGCCGACGCAGGGACAGCCGGGGAAGCGGGGATGGGGGTTGACGAGAAGCCTGAGGCGTCGGCCGTGCCGGCGGCCCCGCGGCCCGCGGGAGCGGCCGGGGCGTCGGCCGTCGCGGCAGGGGGCGGGCGCTGGGGCAGGAGGTCGAAGTAGGTGAACATGGCATTGGGCCCGACCTGGTTCTTCTGGAGCCTTCCCCGCTGGCTGAACCACTCGTAGGGCTTGTGGGTCTCGGCGACGATACCGGCCATGGTGTCTCCCGTACTGCCGGACGGCCTTTCGAACCGGCCGTTGCAGGAGCGCAGGATGTTGCCGGCCAGGAGGCGGATGACCTCGGGGGCCTCGCCCTGGGCCTGATGGGGGGGGCGGCCGCCCGGCTCCCTGGCCAGGCGCGGAACGGGCCTGCCGCGGTTCCCTCGCTGGCGGTCCAGGGGGGCTTCCGACAACGGGCCGGCCGGCCCCGATTCCTCGCCCAGATAGAAGGCCGGGTTCCCCTCCTGGTCGGTGAGCGCGAGCTGGCTGACCAAATGCCGCTGGCGCCGGGCGTAGGCGGCCAGCGGCCGAAGCAGGCGGGGCGCCTCGGTCAGGGGGGCGTCGGCCAGGGCCGCGAGGGCCTGGCGGTAGCGGTGCAGGAGAGGGGCGTATTCCGAGGAAAGGTCCTGGTCGAGACGCATCAGCGATTCGAGGTGGGCCTCCTTGAACTGCTCGACCAGCAGGTGCTCGCGGTTGTCGCGGTCGATCAGGACGGTGGCCAGAAAGACGGCCAGGGGGAGGCCGCCCCCGACCAGGAACTGGAGGATCAAGCGGGTGCGGAGCGACCGGAGGGGCGAGTACAGCCAGCCCAGGGCCAGGGCGGCGAGGGCCCCGACGGCCAGGCGGACCCGCCAGGACCGGTAGGAGGCGGCGGCTCCCGGGGCCTGCCGGGCGAGCCCGAACAGCACCGACCCGTTGGCCGCCAGGTGCAGGACCAGGGGCCGGCCCTCGAAGGCGGTCACCGGTTGGCCGGGCGACAGCGTCTGCAGAAAGCGCGCGAGGGGGGCGGGGAAAGAGGCGCCGGGCGGGCGCAGGGTGCCGGGCTCGACGGGGTCGATCCACCCCACCTGGAACCGGCCCCGCGTGAGGGCGGCGGTGCGGGTCACGGCGCGGTCGAGCGCGGCGGTGGGGGTGGTGGCGGCGCGGTGGAGGAAAGCCACGAAATGGCCGGTCACGCGGCCCGCCCGGTCGCGCAGGGTCCACCAGCCGCCCCAGGTGCGGCGGTCGCCGTTCAGCAGGTCGACCAGCAGGCCGGGCGAGGCCCTGGATGATCTTGGCGGGAACCCGGGCTCCGGGGGCAAGGACGGCCTGCAGGAACCTCTGCGAGGCCACCAGCATGGCGGTGGGGCGGCCGGGCACCGCCACCCGCCTCCCGGCGGCGTCGAACAGGAAGAGGTCGAAGACCCCCGGCCAGCCGCGGTCCAGCTCCTGCACCCGGCGGGCGAACCGCCGGGGGCTCCAGGCCAGGGTCGCCAGCCGGTCGAACAGGGAGGTGAAGCCCGTGGCCAGGTCGCCGCGGGCGGCGGTCTGCGTCAGGACCTCGCGCAGGGTCTGGATCTCAGCCTGGTATGCCGCGGCGCCCGCCGTCTGCTCGAAGTGGGCCAGCCAACCCAGTCCGAGCAGGAGGGGAACGCCAAGGAAGACCGCGGCCTGCACCAGCCAGGAACCAAACCGGAACGGGGTGGGCGGCGGCGCATCGGCAGAGGCCATCTCCGCTGGTGTTCCCCCCTCATGCTGGCATTCGTTCCAGACCATGATAGTCCAGCCCCTGCCGAATCGCCAGCGCCTCCCCCGGCGTATCAGGGCGGGGAGGCGAAGTCAGGCGCGGCGGCCTCCTCCGGGGTCTGGGCACCCCCTGGCCGCGGCGGGGGGCGCTTTCGCCGTCGCCTGCCCGTCAAGGGGGTCAGGCCGGCCGGTTGGCCCAGCGGGCCCGCATCTCCTCGAGGGTGTACCCGTAGCGCTCGGTGACGAAATCGATGTCCTTGTCGCCGCGGCCGCTGAGGTTGACCAGGATCGACTGGTATTTCTTGTCCTGGGCCAGCTTGAGGGCATAGGCCACGGCATGCGCGCTTTCGAGGGCGGGAATGATGCCCTCGGTGCGGCTCAGCAGGTAGAAGGCCTCGAGGCATTCGCGGTCGTCGATGGTGACGTAGGTGATGCGGCCGGCATCCTTGAGGTGGCAGTGCTCGGGGCCGACGCCGGGATAGTCGAGACCGCTGGCGATCGAGTAGACCGGGGCCGGCTGACCTTCCTTGTCCTGCAGGAGGTAGCACCTGAAGCCGTGGATGACCCCGGGGGTGCCGTAGGTCATGGTGGCGGCGTGGTCGCCGGTCTTGAACGAGCGGCCGGCCGGCTCGACCCCGTACAGGGCGGCGGAATCCTCCAGGAAGGCGGAGAACAGGCCGATGGCGTTGCTTCCCCCGCCAACGCAGGCAACGACGTTGTCAGGCAGTTCCCCGGTCATCTCGAAGAACTGCTCGCGCGCCTCGATGCCCACCACCCGCTGGAACTCGCGCACCAGCATGGGGAAGGGGTGCGGCCCGACCACCGATCCGATGCAGTACAGGCTGGTTTCGGGCTGGGCGAGGTAGGCGGAGAAGGCCGAATCGACCGCCTCCTTCAGGGTGCGCAGGCCGGCCGTGACCGGCACCACGGTGGCCCCGAGCAGTTTCATGCGGACGACGTTGGGATGCTCCTTGGCGATGTCGACCTCGCCCATGTGGATCTCGCACTCCAGCCCGAAGTAGGCGGCCGCGGTGGCCAGGGCCACGCCGTGCTGTCCCGCGCCGGTCTCGGCGATCAGCTTCTTCTTGCCCATGAACTTCGCCAGCAGGCCTTCCCCCATGCAGTGGTTGAGTTTGTGGGCTCCGGTGTGGTTCAGGTCCTCCCGCTTCAGGTAGATGCGGGCTCCCCCGAGGGTGTTCGACAGGCGCTCGGCGAAGTAGACCGGGGTGGGCCGGCCCTGGAAATGCTTGCGAATGGAGCGCAGTTCCGAAATGAACCGGTGCGACTTCGAGATGGTCAGGTAGGCGTGGGTGATGTCTTTGAACTGGTCCACCAGCTGGGGGGGCAGGTAGGCCCCTCCGTATTCGCCGAAGCGGCCCTGGGCGTCGGGAACGGTCTTGAAGTAGTCGGAAGGCATGCGAAGCTCCTTTCGGGCCGCGGCCCGGGACAGGCCGCAGGGATGCCGGCCACGGTACCGCGCCAGGGTGGTGAAGTCAACAGGCCCCGCCATCCCTTCCGGGCGATTGGCGGTGGGGACGCAGGGGCGCCGCTGACGGAAGACCGGGTGGTAGAGCCATGGCACGGCCCGGGCGACAGCCGTGGGGGCCGGAAAGCAGGAGAGGCAGGCCACCAGGGGCTCCTCAGCCGCGGCTGGAAAGGCCGCGGCGGCCCGGGCGGGGCCCTCACGTCAGGGGCAGTCGCACCCAGAAGGTGGATCCCTTGCCCACTTCGCTGGTCACGCCGACCGTGCCGCCGTGCCGTTCCACGATCTTTTTGACGATGGCCAGCCCCAAACCGGTGCTCTTCTCGCCGCCGGTCGGCCGCACGCTCGTCTTCCCGAACTCCTTGAACAGCCTGGGCAGTTCGTCGGGAGGAATGCCCGCCCCCTGGTCGGCCACCCACAGGTGCAAATGGCCGCCGTCGGCGCGGGCGCCGAGGGTGACGGCGGTCCCCGGCGGGGAGAACTTGGCGGCGTTGGTCAGGAGGTTGTCGAGCACCTGCTGGAGGCGGCGGGGGTCGACAGGGAGCGGGGGCAGGTCGTCGGCGATCTCGCGCCGCAGGGTGATCTGCTTGCGCTGGGCCAGCAGGGAATGGTGTTCGAAGACCTCGGCCAGCAGGGGGCCGGGATCGATGATCTCGCGGGTGATCTGCACCTGTCCCGATTCGATGGCGCTGAGGTCGAGCAGGTCGTTGACCATTCCCAGCATGCGGGTCGTCGCGGCCCGCATACGGCCGAAGATGCGGGTGGGCCGGGTCGTTCACCAGGTCGGGGTCCTCCAGCATGTCCAGGAAGCTGACCACCAGGGCCAGGGGACTGCGCAGGTCGTGGGCGGCGATGCCCAGGAACCGGTTCTTGAGCGTGTTCAGCTCGACGAGGCGCTGGTAGGCCATGGTGCGCTCGACGATGATCGAGAGGTTGTCGGCGACCTGAGTGAACACCTCCTGGTGAAGGCTCTGGTAGGTGGCCTTCTGGAAACTGCTGAAAAAG